>NZ_JBEPXO010000096.1:0-13475 GCF_041641895.1 Salinigranum sp.
GCGAGGGACGGTTCGAGGTGAGTGCGGAGCGGTACGACCGACTCGAGGCGGAGGGTCGCGTGCTCTTCCGCTACTGTGACAGCGAGGGGAACGTGACGGAGGCGGCGAACCCGAACGGCTCCGTCGGTAACGTGGCGGGCGTGCTCGGAGCGCGTGACACGGTCGCGGTGTTGATGCCGCACCCCGAGCGGGCGACCCTCCCGGACCTCGGGCGGACGGACGGGCAGGGGATACTGCGGGGGCTCGCGTAGGCGGGTGCGTTACAGTTCGACCCACGCGGGCGTGTCGGTCGCGATCCAGCCGTCGGCGTTGCCGTCTTCGCGGATCTCGAGCCAGCCGTCCTTGTAGTGAACCGATTTGTAGGCGTGTTCCGACATGGGTGTGGGATAGCGAGTCGCTATCACGAGGTACCACGCGGTACGGCTACTTTGGTACGCGGCGCTTTCTGACCCGGAAGGGTCAGCTTACACACACCAACGGTCGGTTAAGTGGCGACTCGGAAGCTCCGTCGACTCCCGTGGACACCCGTTTCGACCGTCCGAGACGGCTCGAAACCGGCTAAATCGGTGGTTTAGGACGGTCCTACTCGTCTCAGCGGGTGAGCGGCGCGGCGTAGGCCGTCTCCTCGTCGAGGACCGCTCGCCACGTCGCCTCGCAGTCACACGACACCTGGTCGAACACCGACGAGTCCTGACGGAGGTCGAAGTCCTTGATGGCGCGCTGGACGCGGTCGTCGCACTCGCCGCAGTTGTGCGGGCCGCGGTCGGAGCCGTGGCCGACGGGGTCAGAGACGACGAGCGCGTCGACGTCCGTCGTCCGTTCGAGCACGGCGGCGACCGACCAGAGCCACGGCGGGCGGTAGCCGCCCTCGAAGAACAGCTCGTCGACCATCGTGTACCGCTGGACATTACACGGGTTCATCGAGACGGTGTGGGCGTACGACGCACAGCGCCGCACGGACGAGACCATGTCCTCGAGCGCCTCGCGTTCGGTGAGGAACGGCGGCTTCATCAGGAGGTACGCCTTGATGCCCGCCCCGGCGGCGTCGGCCTCCTCGCTCGCGGCGACGAAGTCGTCGAAGTCGAAGTACTTGTTCACACAGTCGTGGCGGACGCGGTCGGTGGCCGTCTCCAGCCCCACCGCGACGTCCGTCTCCAGCCCCTTGTCGGTGAAGTCGGCGAGTTTCTCGCGGGAGACGAAGTCCGGGAGCGACTCGACGACGATGCGCTCCCTGTCCGCGAACGTCTCGGCGATGGCCGCGCGCGTCTCGGCCGGCACCTCGCGCTCGTCGAGGAACGACCCCGACGTGTATATCTTGATGAGCGGGGCGGGGTCGTCGGCGTGCTCCGTCTCGTGGTCGAGACAGACCTGAATCTGGTCCATCAGCGCGTCGTGCGCGACGGTTCCCCCCTCGACGCTCTCGGCGACGTAGCCACACATCGTACACCCGCCGGCCCGCGCCCAGCGACACCCGCCGGTGTTGAGGATGATGGTGAGCGACTGGCGGACGCCGTCCGGCGTGTTGTCCTCGTCGAGCCACACCCGCGTCGGTTCGTGGGGGTCGTACGTCTCCTCCTTCTGCGACCGGATGTCGCGCATCACCTGGTTGTGCGCGTCCATGCCGCGACCCCGTTCGTACACCTCGGGCGTCGGCTTACTCATTGGCCTCCCTATCAGGGCGCCAGCCAAAACCGCTTCGTCTCGGGCGTCGACCCCGCGCGGCCGAAGGATATTCGCCCGTGTGACCCGACGACTCCCCATGCTCCTCCGTCGTCGACACCTCCTCGCCCTTCTCTCGACGGCCGTCGCCGGTTGCGGCGGGGCGGGCGAGCGCAAACCTCGGGAGACGCGGACGACTGCCCCACCGGCAGAGACGACGCAGGCGCCGCCGGGACGGCGAACCCGGCGACAGTCCGTCTCGGTCGGCAACGCCCGGTCGGTACCGACGTTCGTCACCGTCGCAGTCGAGTACGACGGGGCGACGGTGTTCGTCGAGAGTCTCGACCTCGTCCCGGGCGAACGGCGGACCGTCCGGACACCCATCGACCGCGAGGGGCGGTACGACGTCGTCGTCGAGACGGCGGACGGCGACCGGGTGACGGACCGCTGGGCGGTCGTCGCCGGACTCGACGGCCTCGCGGTGACGCTCGCCGACGGCATCGGCCTGATCCGGACGGTCCGCTGTGCGGGCGACTGTCGCGCCTTCGAGCGCGGCGAACAGGTCGACGAACCGCTCGTCGGCGACGGGAGTCCGCGGTGGTACGCGCCGGCGCAGGTCGTCCTCCGCAACCCGGGGCCGGCGACGGGGGCCAGCCTCGCGGTGACGCTCGACGACGAGACGCTCGTCGACGCGCGCTACCGGGTCGCTCGCGGGACGCAGGTGGTCGTCCCGCTGACGTACCGGAGCGGCACCTACCGGGTCGCGGTGGCGCGAGCAGGCGACCGAGTCGCCGGCGCGTGGCGCGTCCCCGAGGAACCCTCACGGGTCGTCGACGTGTCGACCCTCGCGGTCGGCTGTGGTCCCGCGAACTCGCAGTTGCGCATCGAGAACACCGACACGGAGACGCACACGGTGGCGGTGACCGTCGAACGCGACGGGACGGCCGTCTACGAGGAGCGCTTCACGCTCGACTCGGGCGACAGCACGGCAGTGGTTCCGGTCGACGAGTCGGGGCGATACGCAGTCCGGGTGCGACTCGACGACGGCGGGGTGACCCGGGGAACGTGGTGGTCGTGCCCGCCGCACGGCCCGGCGACTGTCGCCGTCGACGCCACCGGCCGGGCGCACCTCCGACAGACTGGCCTGTAACCCGCCGACCCGTGGAGATTTACCGCCGCCGTGCCAGGAACGCGTGTGGCGTGTCGACGTCGGACCCTGCTCGTTGCCCTCCTGGCGGGTGGAGCCGGCTGTGGGTCGGCGGGGACGACATCGGAGACGCGGACGGCGGCGGGACCCGAGTCGAGACGAGCGACGCCGACACCGGGGACGGAGACAGGGACTGCACCCGAGCCGGAGCCGTCGGCGCCGAGCGGCGTCGTCACCGTCGTGAACGACGCCGACGAGGACCGGTACGTGACGGTGGCAGTCGACCGCGAAGGGGAGACGGCGCTCGTCGAGAGCCGGACCGTCCGGCGCGGGACGGCGGTCACACTCGACGGGCGCGTCCCTCCCGGGACGTACCGGACCGTCGTCGAGACGGCGTCGGGCATCCGCGACCAGTTCGACTGGCGGGTGACGCCGGCGCTCACGGCGCTCCGCGTCCGGCTGACGACCCACGTCAGGTTCTCCCGGCCGGCGCTGTGTGACCCGGCGTGCGTTCTCGCCGTCGGTGGCGAGTCGCGGGGGTATCCCGACGGTGGGTTCGACCCCCGGGGACGACGCGCCGGCTCCGAACTCCGGGTGTACAACCCCGGCGAACGAGAGGAACGGCTCCGCGTCCGCGTCGCCGACGGTGAGGTCCTCGACTACCGGTATCGCGTCCCACCCGCCGTACTGCTCACGATACCCGTGCCACAGCGGGCGGGCGAGACGGCGGTCCGAATCGACGTGGCGGACGACCGGGTACGAGCGTTCGACTGGGCGATGGAGACCGACCCGGTCCGGTACGTCGTCCTCGGGCAGTGAGACACGCGGGAGCGTCGGCTCGCGGCGCGGTGAACGAAAGAATTCGCCAGGGAGTCCGCGACTCAGCCGAGTAAGAGCTTGAGCCACCGATTGTTCCGGACGACCGAGAGCTTCTCGAGGCGGGCGTCGATGCCGAGGATGCGGCCCGCGCCGAACGCGCCCAGTCCGAAGAGGAGGAACGCGTAGACGAGGTGGTCGTCGACGACCCAACCGTGTTCGAGCGGCAGGCCGGCGAGGAGCCCCCCCTGGAGCGCCGCGAGCCAGTAGAACAGCATCATGACGGCACCCCAGAACGCGTTCCAGCGGACGAACGCCCCGAGGATGAGTCCGAGACCGGTGAGCGTGAGCCCCCACATGTTCAGCATGTCGATGAGGGGGTTGCCCGCCATGGCGCCGAACACCCCGATGAACGGGTTGCCAGGTGGGATGGCGTTGGCGAGGTAGCCGGCCGCGGTCCAGTTGTTCGACGGGTCCGCGTCGAGATACGTCACCAGTTTCGTGATGCCACCCTGGAACAGCACCCACCCCATCGTCACACGCATGAACACCAGCGAGTATCCGATCCAGTTCTCCGAGTAGTCGAAGTCGAAGCCACGACCGAGGATTTCGGCGTGAAGCGTGTTTTGTGTGGACATTCCACACAGTCGTACGCCGCTTCACGATACCAAACCCGAGCCTGAATATTCAAGTACCAGCGTTATTAGAACGGTCGACCCCGTCGAGGGATTCCGGGTCTGACGGCGGGGTGGCGTCCGGCACGGAACCGTTTCGGAACGGACCGGTCGACCCGTCGGGAAGGTGGAGCGTCACGGCCGTTCCGGCGTCGGTCACGTCGACGGAGACCCAGCCGCCCGCCTGCGCGACGATGCTTCGCACCAGCCACAGCCCCAGTCCCTGCCCGTGGTTGAGCGGCGTCTCTTCGCCGTGGACCAGCACGTCCGCCTCGGACCGTGGCATCCCCGGCCCGCCGTCCGTCACCCGGACGTCGACCCACCCGGGTCGGGCCCGGGACAGGCACAGACCGACCCTCGACGTCCCGCAGTCGTCCGCGGCCACCGCGTTGTCGACCAGTTCTGTCAGGGCCGACGCCACCGCCGGTGGCACGCTCGCCGTGACCGACGTCGGGAGCGTCGCCTCGACGACGGCGTCGGGGTACGCCTCGTTCGCGGCGGCCGTGACGTCCGCCACCAGCGACCGGGCGTCGACCGTCCGGTCGTACTGGGCCTGCTCGCGGAGGATGCGCTGCATCTCGCCGACGCGTGCGGTCATGCTCTCCCACTTGTCGAGGACCGCCTCGACGACGCCGACGGCGCGCTCACGCGTATCGGGGGTGTCGGTGTCGGCGAGCAGCCCCACGTAACCGCGCAGTTTCCCGAGGTCGTTCCGGATGTTGTGGCGCAGCACCCGCTGGAGCACCGCCGCGTGCTGGCGCTGGCGCCGCTGTGTGGTGACGTCGCGGCCCTCGAGCACCAGGAGCATCACCGCCCCGTTCTCGTCGTAGACCGGTTTGAGCGAGAAGTCCAGCGTCGAGAGGCCGTCGCGGCCGAGCACCTCGGTCTCGTAGCGGAGGAGTTCGCCCTCGGCCGCACGGCCGACGGCCTCGCGGAGGCGCTCGCGGCAGGCCCGGTCGTGGTCCCACCACGGCGTCTCCCAGACGGGGGTTCCGACGACCGCGTCGCGGTCGAAGTCGCCGAACCCGAGGGCCCGCTCGTTGATTTCGACCCACGTCCCATCGGGGTCGAGCACCCCGGTCAGCTGGTACGTCTGGTTGAAGATGGCCTCGAACCGTCGGGCGTGCCGCTTCTCGTCGGTGACGTCGCGCGCGTAGACGAGCATCCCGCCGACGGCGTCGTCGTCGAGGAGGTTCCGCCCGCGGACGTCGAGGACGCGCCACTCGCCCGCGGGGTCCCGGAAGCGGAACTCGGCGGAGGCCTGGTGGTCGGGGTTCTCGACGCTGGCGAAGAACTCCCGCATCGCCGTGAACTGGTCGGCCGGGTGGACCAGGTCGAACGCGTTCCGTCCCGTCAGGTCGGCCGGGTCGTAGCCGAGCACGCTCGCGACGGAACCGCTCAGATACTCGAACCGACCGTCCGGACCGATGACGCTCACCACGTCGACCGACTCCTCGAGGAACCGCTCCGTACGGCGCCGCTCCTGGAACTGGTCCGTCAGGTCGTGGACGAGGACGGTGAACTGTCGCGCGTCGTCGAGTCCGTCGACCGTCGGGACGTACTGGACGTCGGCGTAGAAACGAGAGCCGTCGGCCCGCGTGAGCCAGCCGGTGTACGACCCGGCGTCGGCGCGGTGGCGTCGCCGCACGGCGTCGCCGTCACCGTCGTCCGCCGGACCGAAGAGTTCGTCCGTCGACAGACCGACTGCCGTCTCCGCCTCGTAGCCGAACAGTCGCTTCGCACCCGCGTTCCACGTGAGAACCGTACCGGCTTCGTCGACCCGGACGAACGCGTACTCCTCGACGTTCTCGGTGAACAGTCGCGTGCGCTCGGTCGCCAGGACGGCTTCGTGTTCCTGTCGTTTCTGCGCCGTGACCTCGGTGAGAGTCGCCAGCAGTGTGGTCGGTTCCCCGTCCTCGCAGAGGACGACCCCCCGGGTGCTGACCCACGTTATCTGCCCGTCGGCGCCGACCAGTCGGTACTCCGGTCCGGCCGGGTCGCCGGTCGAGAGCATCGCCTCGATGGCCCGCTGGACGCGGTTGCGGTCGGCGGGGTGGACGAACCGGAGGAACTCCTCGACGGTGCCGGGCGTCGCACCGAGCAGGTCTCTGAGCGTCCGGTCCCACGCGATTTCGCCGGTGCGGAGGTTCCACTCGGCGATACCGGTCTTCGTCTTGCTCAACACCAGTTCCAGTTTCCGCCGCTCGCGTTCGAGTCGGCGCTCCCGCCGACCACGTCGACCGGTCGTCGTCCGGCCGCACTGCGGGTCGACGGGGACGAACGTCACCGTCGACGTCCCCTCGGAGACGTCGACGCCAGCGGCGACCGGCACGCGAGACCCGTCGGCCGCCCGTAACGCGACGGACACGCCGGTCACAGCCGACTCGGTGCGGTCGTCCACCGCGAGGAAGTCGTCGAGCGGCCGGCCGACGAGTCGGTCGGGGTCGTATCCGAGGACCGAGCGCACCGTCTCCGAGCAGTGGGTGACGACTGGGCCCGACTCCCGGTGGTCGAACGAGACCCGGACAGCAGGCCGGGCCAGGCCGTCTGGGAGCGAGGAGGAACCGCCCATGACCGGCCGGAAGAAGACAGTGTGTATATCCGTTACGTCCGGATTTCCTGAATTGATAACCACCCTGTGCGACGGCGTGCGGCGGGGCGACGGCCGTGACCGCGGGCGACGACGCGCCGTCGCCCGCGCGACGACAACGACGCTACCCCCGCGCGAGCAGGTCGACGCGGGTGAGCCACACGGACACGAGGACGAGAGTCACGGCCACGAGGAGGAAGACGACGGAGATGACGTTCACCTCGGGGGTGACGTTGTAGCGAATCTGGTTCCAGATGTAGACGGGGAGCGTGGTGGTCGCGGAGTCCTTCACGAAGTAGGTGAAGACGAACTCGTTGAACGACAGCGTGAAGGCCAGCAGCCCACCGGCGATGATACCGGGGAAGACGTTGGGGAGCGTCACCTGCCGGAACGTCTGGAGTTCGTCCGCCCCGAGGTCCTTCGACGCCTCCTCGAGCTGCCGGTCGAAGGTGAGGAACGTCGGGATGATGACCAGCGTCGCGAAGGGGATGGTGCGGATGACGTGGGCGATGACCACGGCGGGGTAGCCGCTGAGGACGATGAGCGGGCGGATGAGTCCGAAGAAGAGGACGAGAGCGATGCCCGTCACCACGAGCGGGACGACGATGGGCAGCGTCGCCAGCAGTTGCAGGGTCGTCCGGCCGGGGAAGACGTAGCGGTCGACGGCGTAGGCGATGAGCGTCGCCAGGACGACGGTGATGAACGTCGTCGGAATCGACACCTGCAGGGTGGTGAAGATGGCGTCGATGGCCGTGTCGTTCTCGAGGAAGACGAAGTACCACCGGAGGGTGAGCTCCTCCGGCGGGAACGACAGCACGCCACCCTCCGCGAACGACATGAACACGAGGACGGCGATGGGGACCCAGAGGAACGCGAAGACGGCGACCATCGCGACGCGGGCGAGCGAACTCCCGTGGTTCTGCACGAGCCGTTCGACGGCGGCGACGGGCCCCGTCGAACGCGGGTTCGCGGTGTCGGTGCTCACGTCCGCTCACCCCCCTCGCCGCCGAACAGGTTGCCGCCGCCGCGAGCGCCCGCGACGAGCAGCAGCACCACCACGACGGAGATGACGATGCCGATGGCCGCGCCGAACGGCCAGTTGAACGCCGACTTGAACTGGTTCTCGATGACCATCCCGATCATGATGTTGTTCGTCCCGCCCAGCAGTCGGGGCGTGATGAACGACCCGAACGTCGGGATGAACACGAGGATGACGCCGGTGATGACGCCGTTCTTCGTCATCGGGAGCGTCACGGTGAAGAACGTCTTGATGGGGCCGGCCCCCAGGTCCTTCGCGGCCTCGATGAGGTCCGCGTCGAGATTCGTGAGCGAGGCGTAGAAGGGCAGGACGGCGAGGGGGAGCCACACGTAGGTGAACCCGATCATCACTGCGGGCTGGGTGTAGAGCAACCCGAGCGTCGGGAGGCCGAACAGCTCCAGCGTGGAGTCGAGGACGCCGCCGCTCTGGAGGATGTTGATCCACGCGTACATCCGGATGATGTACGAGGTCCAGAACGGGAGGATGACCAGGAGCAACAGGAGGGTCGCCCGTCGCGAGAAGCGGACGATGCTGTACGCGAGCGTGTATCCGACGACGGTCACCAGCACCGTCACCTGCACGGTGATGACGAGCGTCCGCCACACCACCGTGAGATACGTCTGTGACCCGAGGAAGTTCGTGTAGTTCGCGATGGTCCATGGGCCGTTTATCTGGCCCTCCTGGAACGAGATGACGAGCATCGCCAGCAGCGGGAGGACGAAGAAGACGACGAGCACGCCGTAGGGCGGCCCGGCGACGGCCAGCTTCTTCAGCCGCGGGCGGGTGCGGAAGAAGTCCGTCAGGTCCGACAGCGCCGTCGACTCGCCGCTCGGCGTACGTGTCTCCGTCTCCGCCCCCATCTCAGGTCGCCTCCCGTGGCTCCGGCTCCGCCGTCTCGCCCCCGCTCCCGGCCCGGAAGAGGTGGACGTCCTCGGCGTCCCACGCGACTGTCACGCTGTCTCCGACGTCGAAGTCCGACCCGCGGACGTCGGCGACGACGTCGCCCCACCGGTCGGTCTCGACGGTGTAGACGGTGTCGGAGCCCTGGTAGCTCCGCGTCCGGACCGTCCCCGGGGCGGCGAAGTCGCCCTCGCCGCTCAGCGTGACGTCGTGGGGGCGGACACAGACGTGGATGCGGTCGCCGGCCGCGAACCCGTTCGTCGCCGGGAGGAACCGTTCCGTCCCGCCCGTCTCGATGGTGAGGCCGTCGCCGTCGGCCGACACGACCCGGGCGTCGACGGTGTTGACGTCGCCGATGAAGTCCGCGACGAACTGCGACTGGGGGGACTCGTACAGCGCCTCGACCGAGTCGACCTGTTCGACGAGTCCGTCGTTGAGCACGACGAGTCTGTCTGAGACCGAGAGGGCCACCTCCTGGTCGTGGGTGACGTAGAGGAACGTGATGCCCGTCTCCGCCTGGATACGCTGGAGTTCGGTCTGCATGTGCTGGCGCAGTTTCCGGTCCAGACTGGAGAGCGGTTCGTCGAACAGCACCAGCGCCGGTTCGTTCACCAGGGCGCGGGCGAGCGCGACCCGTTGCTGTTCGCCCCCGGACAGTTCCGAGGGGTCGCGCGGGCCGTAGCCGGGGAGGTGGACCATCTCGAGCATCTCCTCCGTTCGCCGCTCGCGTTCGTCCTTCGAGACGCCGCGCTGTTTCAGGCCGTACTGGATGTTCTCCGCGACCGTCAGGTGGGGGAAGAGCGCGAGGTTCTGGAACACCATGTTGATGTCGCGCTCGAACGGGGGCGTCCCGACGATGTTCTCGCCGTCGAGGACGATTTCGCCCTCCGTCGGCGTCTCGAACCCCGCGACCATCCGAAGGATGGTGGACTTGCCGCTGCCCGAGGGGCCGAGGATGGAGACGAACTCGCCGTCCTCGACGGCGAAGTTCGCGTCGTCGACTGCGGTGAGGTCCCCGAACCGCTTCGTGAGGCCGCGAACGCTGAGGAGTGACATCGGCCTATGCTGCCTTGACCGCCGTCCAGATCTCGTCGTACTTCGAGCGGACGTCGTCCGAGAGCGTCTCGGAGAAGACGAGGTTCCAGTCCGAGGGCCACGTCGTGAACTCGCGGTCCTCCTCGGAGAGTTCGCTCTGGATGTCGACGCCGGGCTTGTACCCCATCGTCTCGAACAGCTTCGCCGCGTTGGGCTTCTCCGACGCCCAGTTCGTGAACAGCAGGCTCGTGATGGGGTTCGGCGCCCCCTTCGGGATGACGAACAGGTCGGAGGTGAACATCGCGCCCTCCTTCGGCGCCGTGTAGTTCACGGGCGCACCCTCGCTGAACCGCGCCGTGTACGTCCGCCCCATCGTGAGCGGCCCGGCGACGACGTCCTCGTTGACGAACAGCTGCATCCCCTGCTCGTAGTCGCCCCAGTACGTCCGCAAGAGCGGCTTCTGCTGCTTCAGTACCTCCTCGATCTCGTCGTAGTCCGACGGCTCGATGGGGTCCTGTCCGGTGTACATCGCCGCGATCTGACACGAGACGGTCGAGTTGTCCCACATCATGATCTCGCCCTCCAGCGACTCGTCCCAGAGGACGCCCCACGACTCGGGCGCGGAGTCGAACGCCTCGGTGTTGTACGTCAAGGGGTAGAGCACGAGGCTCTCGGGGACGGCGTACGTCGAGCCGCCCTGCCGGTAGGAGGAGGCCTCCTTGATGTTCTCCGTGACGTTCTCCCAGGCGGGCATGATGTCGACCGGGAGTTCGTGGAGGAAGTCGTTCTCGACCGAGCGCTCGACCCAGTTCGTGGTCGCGGCGATGTTGTCGATCTCGGTGTTGCCGGCCTGTAGCTGCGAGTACCACTGGTTCGGCGAGGAGTAGCCGCTGTTGGACACCTCGACGTCGTACTCGCTGCCGAACTCGTCCATCGCCCACTCGGCCCAGTCGTCGTACCAGTTCCAGAGGTTGAGGCTGGAGGAGTAGTCCTCCGGGGGCCACTCGGTGACGTCCATCGGCACCCTGTCGCCACCACCACCGCCGCCGCCAGTGCCACCGAGACAGCCGGCGACGGTGCCTGCGGCGAGCGCCGCACCCGTGGTTTTCAGTATCTCTCTGCGTCCGAACGATTCCCTGCGGGACATGACGCCGGCTTTAGACTCCTGGTATATAGTGGTATCTGTTACACTGGCACAGAGGTTCGGTTACTTCACGAACGAGTGAAAATCGGGGGCAGAAGTGTGCAGAGATGGGTGAATGTGGGTAACAGACCGGGTCAGTCGCCGTCCGAGTCCGGACCTGGAAGCACCTTTCCAGGGTTCAACACGCCGTCGGGGTCCAGTGCGCGCTTGACCGCCCACATCGCACGAACGCCGCTCTCGCCGTGTTCGTCGACCATGAACTTCCGCTTGCCGCGCCCGATGCCGTGCTCGCCGGTGGCGGTACCGCCCATCCGGATGGCCTCGCGGACGATGGTCTCGTAGGTGTCCCGGGCGCGTGCCCACGCCGTCTCGTCGTCCCGGTCGGCGAAGACGTCGAAGTGGATGTTCCCGTCGCCGGCGTGGCCGAAACAGGGGATGGGGATGTCCCGCTCTCGCGACAACGAGTGGATGCGCTCGACGAGTTCGGGGTACCGCGAGATGGGCACGGCCACGTCGCCGGCGACGATGGAGTCGAGGGCCGGGTAGTACGCCCGCGTCGCGTCGGCGAGTTCCCGCCGTGCCTCCCAGAGGTCGGCCTGGGCGGACTCGTCGCCGAACTCGACCGAGAGCGGGTCGTACCGGTCGAGGACGCTCTCACAGAAGGCGATTTCCTCGTCGACACCGTGGTTCGCGTGGAACTCGAGGAACGCCATCGGCTTCTCGGGCAGGTCGCCGTCGACGTAGGCGTTCGCCATCTCGGCGGCGAGCGAGTCGATGAGTTCGAGCGCCGCGACGTCGACGCCGGAGCGGACCACGTCGGAGGCGGCCGCCGCCGCCGTCTCGAAGGAGTCGAAGACGACTCGCCCGGCGCGGCGCTGCTCGGGCAGGCCCGCGAGTTTCAGCGTGGCGCGCGTCACCACCGCGAGCGTCCCCTCGCTCCCGATGATCAGGTCGCGGAGGTTGTACCCCGAGGAGGTCTTCGCGGCCTTCGTCCCGGCCTCGACGACCGACCCGTCGGCGAGGACGGCCTCCACCTCGCGGACCCAGTCGCCGACCTTCCCGTACTTCACCGTCTGCTTCCCGGCGGCGTTCGTCGCAATCATGCCGCCGACGGTGGCGATGTCGCCGGAGGTGGGCAGCGGCGGGAAGAACAGCCCGTAGCGTTCGAGCGCCTCGTTCACGTCGGCCCCGAGGATGCCGGGTTCGACGTCGACCTGGAGGTCGTCGGGGCGAATCTCCAGTACGCAGTCCATCCGAGTCATGTCGAGGCTGATGCCGCCGTGAGTCGGAACGGCGTTCCCCTCGATGCCCGTCGCGGCGGCGAACGGCGTCACGGCGACCCCGTGTTCGCTCGCCGTCTCGAGGACCGCGGAGACGTCGTCCGTGTTCTCCGGCCAGACGACGACGTCCGGTTCGACCGCGTCCTCGCGGGGCGTCCCCCAGTCGCGGGAGTGGTGGTCCCGGTCGCTCTCCGTGGTGGAGAACTGGTCGTCCCGCAGGGGCAGGTCGGCGAGGAGGTCGGGCGTGAGCGTCGACATCTGTCTACCGGAGGTTGTGAACCCGTCACAAAAGCGTGTGGGGTCGACGCGAGGGGTAGTGTTTAGTTTGGAGCATTGAACCAGGCGGCAAATGCTTGGAGCCAATTTTCGGCGGTTTTGGGTTCAACGTGGCTGAAACAGTTTGAGAACGAAGATGTGCGCCGCTTGAGTTCTCGAAAGATTCGTTCGATGGCGTTCCGATTTCCATGTCGCGTAGTTTGAAATCGGAGTCCGGCTCTGGTCAGCGCAGTTTGGAGGTGTTGAGCGCCATCGACCAGAAACACGGCGGATTCGACGTCGTGTTTCTGGCGGAGTTCACGGAGAAAAATCTCGGTTAACGCGATCGTTGTCGTCGAAAAGAGCCGCAGATGAAGGAAATCGTTCGTGTCAGGATCAGCGGCGGCGTACAGCCAAAATTGCTGATCGTTGATTCGAATCACGGTTTCGTCAACCGCGACGTGATTCGGGCTTCGACCGTCCGTGGGCTGTAGATCGGCCTTCTGCACCCAATCGTGAATGGCTTTGCGAGAGCGTTCGACACCCAACTCTTCGAGAATGGAGACGGTATTCGACAGCGACAGCCCCGCTAACTGCAAGTGAATACCGAGCTTCATCGCTGGCTCGGGTGTCCGCTTTCGCTCCACAAACTCCAAATCGATCCAGTCTGTACATCCGGCGAGGCGGGCGATTTCTGCCATAGACCAGCAAGAAATCACCCCGCCTCACTCTTCATCCTTAACTAAACACGACCACGCGAGGAGGGCGCAAACCCTTTGTACCCGATCGATAGACCACGACCAATGCAGTTCCGCGCCTTCGACGACGACCTCCGCCGGTTCACCGAGGAGTTCCTCCGCTTCGACACCACGGACGGGAACGAGCGCCCCGCCCAGGAGTGGGTCGCGTCCCGACTGGCGGAACTGGGCTTCGAGA
>NZ_JBEPXO010000097.1:0-12870 GCF_041641895.1 Salinigranum sp.
ATGGCACTGCCCATGAGTCCAGCCAACTCGTGGATGCAGGGTCTCGACTTCCCGAGCCGACTGTTCGAGACAGGCGGTAACGACTTCGAACTGTACGAGGCGGACGACGAGTTCGTGTTGACCGTCGAGATGCCGGGCTTCGACCCCGCCGAAATCGACGTCACGTGGAACGAGGGCGTCCTCAACGTCGCCGCCGAACACGAAGACGCCGAGCGGGGCACGCGGAAGACGTACCACCGACGGTTCCGCGTCCCCAAGACGGTCGACGACGACGACATCACCGCGTCGTACACCAACGGCATCCTCGAAGTCCGGCTCCCGGTCGAGACGGGAGCGACGGTCACCGGCAAGCGCATCGAAATCGAGGCGTAACGGTCACACGCCTCGCAGTGTCGCCTGCTTCTTTCGGCCGACGTGGACCGACAGCGACGTCTCCGCGCCCCGTGTGGCTCTCTTGTATCGGTCGCCTCAGCTCTCTTCGACGCCGACGGCCCGTTCGAAGAGCCGCACGTTCCGCCGGTTGGCCTTCCAGACGACGTCGAAGAGGTCGCCGACGACGGGTACCGACCCGACGACGGTGTCGACGACGATGTTCAACAGCATCCGGGCGACGACGGTGCGGGGCACGCCGCTGCGGACCGCCTCGAGGACGATGTACAGCGAGAGGACCCCCGCGGCGAGGTCGCCCGACAGCGGGAGCAGGCCGACGAGCGAGTCGAGGCCGACTCTCACGTTCACCACCGGGAGCGTGACGGCGTCGTCGAGGAGCGTCGCGACGCGACGCGCACGACGGAGTCCCGGGGGGACCGGAGTATCTGTCATACCCCTCCCACGCAACCCCCGGATAAGGGTCTGGCGCCGGTCGTCTCGGAGAGACAGCTAACCACTCCTTCCCGTCCGCCTCCGTGGCTCAACCGACCGTTTGTCCCTCCCGGACGTTGATGAACCGCCACGGTGTTCGAACGTCTATGTGGTCGTCACGACGTGCGGTCCTCGCACTCCTCGCGTCCGGGCTCGGCGGGTGTCTCGACCGATCAGACGGTGGCGAAGGGACTCAGACGGGGACCCCCACGACGACCGAGCGGAGCGGTGACGGCGGCGACGACGCGTACGCGCTCGTCCGCCGATCGGTCGGCGAGTCGGTGTCGGTGCCGGGTGGTGACGTGACTGTCGAGAACCCACGGGTCCGGAAGGCGGTGGTCGTCGACCAGCACACGAGTCCAGTGGCGATGCACCGGGGGACCCAGTTCGTCGTCGTCGACGTGCCACACACCCTCCCCGACGCGACCCTCGGTCCCCAGTTCCGCGCGTTCCTGGATGGACGGCCTGCCGCGGGCAGGTCCACCGCGGTTCGTGCGGATGACCGCGGCGAACTGACCGTCGCCGCCCCGGCACCCGCCCAGACGGTCGACGGGGTGGGCATCGCGTGGGTCCGGGGGCTCCCCGACTCTGTCCTCTGGTCGCTCCCGTCAGCCATCGGTGACCAGCTCGGCCGGGAACCGGTCTTCACGGTCCACGGCGTGACCCGGAGGGACGGTGACGACGTCGTCGTCCAGTTCGACGTGGAGAACACGGGCGACCGTGACGGGACGTTCCACGCAGTGGTCCGCAACACCGCGGCGCACGACGCGTACGACGTGGTCTCGTTCGTGGTTCCCGTCGGCCAGCGCGTCACGGAAACCGCCGAACCCTCGGTCGAGACCGACCGGGGTCGGACCGAGCCACTCCTCGTCGAGTGGGGGACGGGGTCGCGACGGCTCGAGACGGGGTTGTCGTGAGCGGGACGGAACCCCGGGAGACGACTGTATCGTCCACCTGGCCACCACGTCGTCACCGACCCGGCCGTCACCGGCGTTCCGTTCGGGACTGCCTATTTAGCCACCCGGGCAGTACCGTCGGTCATGAGCGGACTGGAGACGCGCGAGGTCCCCGAGGCTGTCGAGACGGACGGGTGGCGGCTGACGGTCGACGGCCGCGTCGACCGTCCCCTCTCGCTGTCTCACGACGACCTCCGGGCGATGGAACTGGTGAGTGCGACGGGCGACTTCTCTTGCGTCGAGGGCTGGACCGCGACCGACCTGACCTGGCGGGGGGTGCGCGTGACCGACCTGCTGGACCGCGCCGGTCCCGACGCGGAGGCGGCGTTCGCGCTGGTCCACGCGATGGACGGCGAGTACGCGTGCGGCTACCCGCTTGACGCCCTCGACGGCGCGCTCCTCGCGCTCGAACTCGACGGCGAACCGCTCCCGGTCGAACACGGCGGGCCGGCGCGACTGGTCCCCGCTGACGGGGGCGACTGCTGGGAGAGCGTCAAGTGGGTGGCCCGAATCGAACTGCACGCGACCGAACCCGCCGACACGGCCCGAGAACTCGCGCTCTCGCGACTGGAGTGAGGGAGAGCGGAGAGTGCGAGGTACTCGAACGGGCCGCCGCCCCCGGACGGCTCAGCCCCCGAGGTAGAGCCGGGACACCTCGGGATTGTCGAGGAGTTCGCCAGCCACGTCCTCGTAGGCGACGGTCCCCTGGTCGAGGACGTATCCGCGGTCGGAGATGCCGAGCCCCTTCTTGGCGTTCTGTTCCACCATGAGAATCGCCGTGTCGAGTTCGTTGACGGCCGTCACGTGGCCGAACACCTCGTCGGCCGTGTTGGGTGCCAGCCCGGCGGACGGCTCGTCGATGAGCAACACGTCGGGTTCCATCACCAGGGCACGGGCGAAGGCGAGCACCTGTCGCTGTCCCCCCGAGAGTGTCCGAGCGTTCGCCGCCCGCTTCTCGTCGAGGAGCGGGAATCGCTCGTAGAGGCGGCTGATGACGTCGTCGAGTCCCGACGACCGGGCGACGCCACCCATCCGCAGGTTCTCGTCGATGGTCAGCGACCCGAACACGTTGTCGGTCTGGGGGACGAAGCCGATTCCCTCTCGGACGATGTCTTCGGGGGCCATCCCCCCGATCTCGTCGCCGTGGTACGTGACGGATCCCTCCCACGGCGTCAACATCCCGAAGGCGGTCTTCAGCACGGTCGACTTCCCGGCACCGTTAGGTCCGATGAGACAGACGATTTCCCCGTCGTCGAGGTGTAACGAGAGGTCGTCGAGGACCTGCACCTCGCCGTAGCCGCTGTCGACGTTCGTCAGTTCGAGAACGTGCTCGCTCATGCGGTCCCTCCGAGGTAGGCGTCGATGACGCGGTCGTCCGTCTGGACCTGTTCCGGGGTGCCCTCCATCAGGACGCTCCCCTGGTCGAGGACGATGACCGGGTCCGCGAGCTTCATCACGAAGTCCATGTCGTGTTCGATGAGCAGGAACGTCGTCCCCTGCTCGTTGAGTCGACGGATCTGCTCGGCGAGTTTGTTCCGCAGCGTCGGGTTCACCCCGGCGGCTGGCTCGTCGAGCAACAGCAGTTCGGGTTCGGCCAGCATCGCGCGAGCCAGTTCGACCAGCTTCATCTGACCCCCCGAAATCTTGGTCGCCGGCTGGGTCGCGAGGTGGTCGATCTCGAACTCTTCGAGGATGCGTTCTGCCTGCTCGAGGTTCGCCCGCTCACGTTCTTCGACGGCGCTCGGGTTGAGAAACAGGTTCCGGAACGACTCGCCGGGCTGGTTTCGCGGTCCGACGAGCATCGCTTCTCGAACCGTCATCCCCTCCAGCTTTCGGGGGGTCTGGAACGTCCGGATGAGGCCGTAGTCGGACACCTCGTAGGGCTCCATGCCGGTCACGTCGACGCCGTTGACCCTGACCGACCCGGCGTCGGGCGTGTAGAAGCCCGAGACGAGGTTGAACAGGGTCGACTTCCCGGCGCCGTTCGGTCCGATGAGGCCCGTGATGGTGCCCCGCTCGACGGAGAACGTCGCGTCGTCGGTCGCGGTCAGCGCCCCGAAGGACTTCCGGAGGCCGTCGACCTCGAGCACGAGGTCGCGGTCGTCCCCGTCGACCGAGTGGCCGGTGTCCGTGGACGCCTCACGGTCGACGGCTGTCGTCTCGGCGTCAGTCATCGTTCCCTCCCATCCTAGCTTCGCGGACGCCGGATGTCGGCTGGTCCGGCGCCTCGTCGACGACGCTCGGCCAGATGAGCTCTCGCTGTGGCGGGAGAATCCCCTGCGGCCGGTAGCGCATCAACAGCACGATGAGAACGCCGATGAGCAGGATGCGCAGCGGCGCCACGTCGACGGGAATCCACTCGAAGCTGTTGAGGAAGCGGGTCCCCTCGCGGATGGTGACGATGACGATGCCCCCGAACAGCGCGCCGCGGTTCGACCCGCTGCCGCCGAGGATGACGGCGACCCAGACGTAGAAGGTCGTCACCGGGTCGAGGTCACTCGGGCTGACGTAGAGGTTCAGATGCGCGTAGAACACGCCGGCCAGCGCCATGATGAGGCTCCCGAGCACGAACGACTGCATCTTGTACCGGTAGGTGTGCTTGCCGAGCGCGCGCGCCAGGTCCTCGTCGCCCCGAATCGTCCGGAGGACCCGCCCCCACGGCGAGCGGTGTGCTCGCCTGAGGATGACGTAACTCGCACCGACGAACGTGACGACGACGACCACGTTCAAAAGCGCGCTCCAGAACGGTTCCTCGAAGACGAGTCGCGTCCCGGGGAGCGGCTGGATGAAGATGCCCGGCAGTTGCTGCGGCAGGGTCTCGAGCACCGGCCACCCCTCGAAGAACGTGGGGATGCCCCGGACGCCGGCGCTGCCGTTCGTCACCTCGCGCTCGTTGAGGACGATGAGTCTGACTACCTCGGCGAGGCCGAGCGAGGCGATGGCGAGGTAGTCCGCTCGCAGGCGCAGCGTCGGGATGCCGATGGCGATGGCCAGCACGGCGGCCAGCACGAGCGCCACGACCAGTCCGACGATGGGCAGGAACTGCCCCGCCACGGGCGACGAACTCGCGCTCATCAGCGCAGTCCCGTACGCCCCGAGGCCGAAGAACGCGGCCACGCTGAAGTTGATGAGTCCGGTGAACCCCCACTGGGAGTTCAGCCCGAACGAGAGCAGCGCGTACATACCGGCGAGACCGACCAGGTACAGGAAGTACGCCGGGGCGAGTACCCCGGTCAGCAGGCCGAGGACGAGCAACGCGGCGAAGGCAGTGATGGCGGCGACGACGCCCCGTTCGGGGGTCGTGAGGTCCGCCCAGTACCCCCGTGGGTCGCTGAGGACACTCATCTCAGGTCCCCTCCCCGGCGATACCGCGAGGTCTGACGAGCAGGACTGCGACCATGATGACGAACGCGATGGCGTTCGCGTACTCGATGCCGATGGGGATGGCGAACGTGTCCGGGACGAGCGGCAGAAGTTCGCCCAGCTGTCCCAGCACGGGCGTCAACTGGTTTATCATCCCGATGAGGAAGCCGCCGAGCATCGCCCCGTAGACGGAGCCGATGCCGCCGAGGATGACCGCGGCGAAGATGAGCAAGAGGAGGTTGAACCCCATGCGCGGCGAGAGCTGGTTGTACAGCCCGAGGAACACACCACCGGAGCCGGCGAGGCCGGCGCCGATGATCCACGTCCAGAGTTTCACGCGGTCGGTCCGGATGCCGCTGACGCGCGCGAGGTCGGGGTTGTCCGCCATCGCCCGCATCTTGCGCCCGAGGTCGCTGTACTGGAGCAGCGTGTGCAGCCCTCCGACGAGGACGAACGCCGTGACGACGATGGCCACGTCGTGCTGCGTGACGCGGATGCCGTAGGGCAACAGCGCCTCGATGGGGCGCAGCGTCTGGACGTCGTAGCGCGTGAAGTCCGCGCCGAAGCCCATCTGGATGAGGGCCCGGTAGACGAAGGCGATCCCGATGGACGTGATGAGCAGTTCGATGGAACCGGCGTCCATGCCGTCGTAGACTACCTTCTCCGTGAGGACGGCGACGACGGCCGCCGCGACGATACCGACCACCAGCGCGACGAAGAACCCCAGCGGCAGGCCCAGGATACCGGCTCCGAGCCCGCCGGTCGCCCCGAACGTCACGAGCGCGGCGTAGGCGCCGACGGTCATCGTGTCGCCGTGGGCGAAGTTCGCGAAGTTCGCGATGCTGTAGATCAGCGAGAGCCCGATGCTCCCCAGGACGATGATGCTACTGAACACGAGACCGCTTGCCAGGTAGTCGAGCACCATTGCCCGGTCAGGACTCGATGAAGCCGGTGCCGACGTACTCGTGGTCTTGGACCGTCTGAATCTGCAGGAAGCCCACGGGGTCGCCGTCCTCGTTGAAATCGATGGGGCCGCTGACGCCCTGGTAGTCGACGTCGCTCGGGCCGCCGCCGTCTGCGAGAATCTGGCTCGCGGCTTCGAAGGAGGTGGCCTGTTCACCCTCCGGACGCGACACCTCGCGGACCGTCTCCTGCAGGGCCGCACCGGTGAACTCGTCGGCGGCCTGGATGGCCAGCGCGGCGTTGATGACACAGTCGTACGCGTAGGCCGACCACGAGGTCGGCTGCTCGCCGTAGGCCTCCTCGAACTCCGCGGCGAACTGCTGGTAGTTCTCCTCCTCGACGGGCGCCGACGGCACGACGATTTTCATGCCGTCGATGCTGCCCTCCGGGGTGTTCTCGAGGACGTTGTCCCCGGAGACCGAGTCGGCACCGTAGAACTGGGCCTCGTAGCCGGACGAGAACGCCTCGTTGACCATCGTCGCGAACTCCGCCTGATAGGTGATGAACAGCCACGCGTCGGCGCCGGCGCTGTTCATCTCGGAGACCACACTGGAGTACGACTGCTGTTCCTGGTCGTGTGGGTTGTTGTAGGCGATGTCGCCCTCGAACGCGTCGACGAAGGCGTCGGCCAGACTCTGACCGTAGTCGTTGTTGACGTAGGTGAGTGCGACCGAGTCGTAGCCGTCCTCGGAGATGATGTTCGACAGCGCGGTGGACTGCGTGCGACCCGTCGGCGACATCCGCAGGAGACCGGGGAAGTCGGTGAGGCTCAGCCCCGTGGAGTTCTGACTCAGTTGGACCACGTCGGTCCCCTGGATGACGGACTCGTAGATGGCGAGCGAGACACCGGAGCCCACCGCACCGATGAGGAACGGCACCTCGTCCTGGTTGACCAGCTTCTGGGCTGCAGAGACGCCACCCTGTGGTTGACTCTCGGAGTCCTCGACGGTAATCGCCAGTTCCCGGCCGTCGATACCTACCTCGTTGACCGCCTGGAGCGCGAGGTCTTTCCCGCGCTGGTTGCGCTCACCGAAGGCGGACAGCGACCCGGTCAGCGAGTCGACCATCCCGATGGTGTAGGGGCCACTCTCCGAACCGCCGCTCTCGGTCTCGGCTTCGGTCTCGGTCTCCTCCGAGCCACCGTCGCTGGAGCCACCGTCGCTGCCACTGTCTCCGCTGCCACCGTCTCCACTGCCACCATCACCGCTCCCCTCGCTTCCTCCGTCCTCGGTGGTTCCCGCACAGCCGGCGAGGCTAGCGAGGCCGACGAGGCCGGAGAGTTTGACGAGGTCCCTGCGCGTCCAGTTCTGCATGCGAGTCGGTTTCATGACGAACTATCACGTGCTATCCACAGCCCACGCTTATAGATAAAACCGTCCATGGTAGGTGAGGCCGGGGCACGACGCGCTCTCCCCGTCGTCGGGCGGTTCCCGTTCGTGATTTAATTCTCACACGAGCCGAGTGGATAGTATGGTAGGGTCCACCCTTTAGGGGAAACGTTCGATACGATAGTGTATGATTCCGCCCATCGCGAGCAACTTCGTCGCCGGGGAAGACCCGGAGACGGCGCTCGAACACGTGCAGGAACTGAACGAGGAGGGCGTGAAAGGCATCCTCAACCTCCTCGGCGAACACTACCACGAGCGACCGCCGGCGGACGCCGACGCCGACGCCTACGTCGCGCTCGTCGAGGCCATCGGCGAATCGGGCGTCGACGCGTGCGTCTCGGTGAAACCCTCACAGATTGGACTCGACGTCGGCGACGAGGTGTTCGAGGAGAACCTCGCGCGAATCGTCGACGGGGCCGCGGACCGGGACGTGTTCGTCTGGGTCGACATGGAGGACCACACCACCACCGACGTCACGCTCGACGCCTACGAGCGCCTGACTCGCGAGACGGACGGGATGGTCGGGGTGTGCGTCCAGGCGAACCTCAAGCGGACGGCCGACGACTTGGAGCGACTGGCACCGCTACCCGGCAAGGTCCGCCTCGTCAAGGGTGCGTACGACGAACCGAAGGACATCGCGTACAAGAAGAAGAGCGAGGTCGACCGTGCGTACAGGGAGTACCTCGAACTCATGTTCCGCGAGTTCGAGGGCGGTATCGCCGTGGGGAGCCACGACCCGAAGATGATCGACCACGCACGTGACCTCCACGAGGAACACGGCACCGACTTCGAGATACAGATGCTGATGGGCGTGCGCGAGAGCACGCAGTTCGACCTCGCCGACGAGTACGAGGTCTGGCAGTACATCCCCTACGGGTCGAAGTGGTTCTCGTACTTCTACCGGCGCATCAGGGAGCGGAAGGAGAACGCCCTCTTCGCGCTCCGGGCGGTCGTCGGCAACTGAGCGCCGGGAGGCTCCCGAGGCGACGAGCGGGTCCCGGAGGACCCGACCGTCTGACTGCCGCGGACCGTCATGCAGCGCGACACCGACCGACGTGTGAGCGGGCGGTGGATTCATCCCGCCGCCGCGAGACGGGGCGGACGAACCCCATGACCAGCCCTCCCTCACCGTCGACCGGCAGGGGCCCCCTCGGCCGGCGGCGCTGTACATACCACCCCGCCGAACACCGAACGGGGACGCGGTGAACCGCCGATGGTCGACCCGATGGACGCGGCGGGAACCGGGCGGCACCTTCCGAAGTATCTCGCCGCCGGCGGCTACCTCCTGAGTACGATTCTCGCCGCGGTAGGGCTCCACCGTCTCGGACTCCGCGGCGTCGGCCTGGCGGCCGCAGTCGTCGTCGCCGCGGTGGCGCTCCTGTGGGTCGTGTTCCGCCCGCTGTTCCGCCGTCTCCACGACACGACGGCCTGATCGCGGGACCCGGCGCGACCGGCCCGGCGTCAGGGTCAGGGGTCGAGCAGTTTCGCCTCGGCCTTCCGCAGGTGCTCCAGCAGGGTGGTCTTCGAGACGCCGAGTGCGTCGGCCATCTCCCGCGTCGAGGTCCCCCGGGGCCACTCGTAGTAGCCGCGTTCACGGGCGAGGTCGAACACCTCGCGCTGACTCGGCGTGAGCGTGTCGAGGCGGCGGGCGCGCTCGGACCGGGCCGACCCCGACGAGGCGATACGGGCGACGTCGATGTCGGCGTCTTCCTCGTCGCGGATGACGTCGAGTTTGGGCTCGATACGGTCGCGCTCGCCCGCGTAGACGACCTGCCAGTACTCGCGGCCGTCCTCGATTCGGCAGGGGGCGCTGTGGACGAACCCCTGCCGGACGAGTTTCGGACAGATCATGTCGTTCGGGTCGTACTCGAGGAAGAACTCCCGGGCCGCGTTGCCCGGCGCGATGTCACGACCGGACTGGCCGAACCGCGCCTTCAACTCCTGGACGCCGCCGGTGAGTCGCGAGTCGCGGATGTGGTCGAGGAGAATCTCCACCTCGTCGGCCGAGTCGCCGTAGGCGGTGAACAGACCGTTGACCGTCTCGCCCGCTGCGGCAGGGGCGTCGTAGATTGCGTGGGCGAGGATACCGCCGGGACACTCCGACGTCGCTTCGATCGCCCAGCAGTTCGGGTGCCAGAGGTCCAGCGTCAGCCGGGTCCCTCCGGAGACCGTCTCGCTGCTCATACCCGCCGTTGACGTTCGGCTATGATGAGGCTTACCATACGAGTCTTTACCAGAAGGAGGTGCCGGGACCGTCGTCGCCCGACCGAAACAGGAAGAGGTGGAACGGGACGAGACGGAACGGAACGGGACGAGACGGGAAAGGGTACCCCGCGCCGGGACGCCGACAGCGACCGGCGCCCGGGACCGGACCCTTCCATGGACGGTTGCGGATATTAATGACCGATACGCGTTCTCCCCACCATGTCCGGAGACGACGTCTACGCACACTACATCGACGGCGAGTGGACCCAGGGCACTGGGACGGAGACGTTCGAGAGCGAGAACCCCGCGACGGGGGAGACGCTCGCGACGTTCAGGCAGGGGACCGAGACCGACGTCGACACGGCGCTTTCGGCCGCCGAGGAGACGTTCGAGGAGTGGCGCGCGCTCTCGCACATCGACCGTGCGGAGTACCTCTGGGAGATATACCACGAACTCCGCGAGCGGACCGACGAACTGGGCGAAATCGTCACCAAGGAGTGCGGCAAGGAGATTTCGGAGGGGAAGGCGGACGTCATCGAGGCGTACCACATGGTCGAGTGGGCCGCCGGCGACGCCCGCCACCCGAAGGGCGACGTCGTCCCGAGCGAGATTCCGAGCAAGGACGCCTACATGCGCCGCAAGCCCCGGGGCGTGGTCGGCTGTATCACCCCCTGGAACTTCCCCGTCGCCATCCCGTTCTGGCACATGGCAGTCGCGCTCGTCGAGGGGAACACCGTCGTCTGGAAGCCCGCCGAGCAGACGCCGTGGTGCGCACAGATCATCGCCGAGATGTTCGACGACACCGGCATCCCGGACGGCGTGTTCAACATGGTCCAGGGCTTCGGCGACGCCGGCGCGACCATCGTCGACGACCCCCGCGTCGACACCGTGCTGTTCACCGGGAGCGCAGAGGTCGGGCACGAGGTGGCCTCGAAAGTCGGCGGCGAACCCGGGAAACTCGCCGCGTGTGAGATGGGCGGGAAGAACGGCATCGTCATCACCGAGAAGGCCGACCTCGACGTGGCCGTCCACTCCGCGGTGATGAGTTCGTTCAAGACCACGGGCCAGCGCTGTGTCTCCTCCGAGCGCCTCGTCGTCCACGAGGAGGTGTACGACGAGTTCAAGGAGCGCTTCGTCGACGTCGCGAGTGAGGTTGCGGTCGGCGACCCCCTCAACGAGGACACGTTCATGGGACCGCTCATCGAGGCCGCCCACGTCGAGAAGGTCACGAAGTACAACGAACTCGCCGAGAAAGAGGACGTGAACGTCCTCGTCGACCGGACGGAACTCGACCCCGAGGAGATTCCCGACGGACACGCCGAGGGCCACTGGGTCGGCCCGTTCGTCTACGAGGCCGACGCGTACGAGGACCTCCGTTGCACCCACGAGGAGGTGTTCGGTCCGCACGTCGCCCTCCTGAAGTACTCCGGTGACATCGAGGAGGCCGTCGAGATTCACAACGACACCGACTACGGTCTCGCCGGTGCCATCATCTCCGAGGACTACCGGCAGATCAACTACTACCGCGACAACGCCGAGGTCGGACTGGCGTACGGGAACCTCCCCTGCATCGGCGCAGAGGTCCAGTTGCCGTTCGGTGGCGTGAAGAAGTCCGGGAACGGCTACCCCTCGGCGCGGGAGGTCATCGAGGCCGTCACCGAGCGCACGGCGTGGACGCTCAACAACTCGAAGGACATCCAGATGGCACAGGGCCTCTCGGCGGACATCAAGACGCGCGAGGACTGACCCGGTCAGTTCGGCCGCCGCCGACCCGACCTACACGACGAACTTCTCTTCTGCCGACGGTGTGTGACGCACGTCTCGACGTCGACCGTACGGTACGCGCGACTCGCTCGGGGGTTCGGACCGGCGACGGAGACAGAGGCCACTCGTCGGCGTTCGACGGCAGCGGGACGAAAACGGGAGGTGCGGCGAAGTGGTGGATGACCCCGAGTCGAGGCCGTGTCCCCTGCCGGGCTCAGGGAAGGTGGCCGGATGGTCCGGGTCGGAGTGCCACAGTAGACCCCGATACTGTGGCGGTGGCGCGGCGGTTTCGTTGAGTGCCAACTTCGACGAGAAAAGCGTCGTCCGTTGGCATCAGTCGCTATGAGGAGGAACGAGTTAAACCCACCGACAGCGGCCGGTGCTGTGAGTGCTGCGGACGAGTGGGTGCGAGAGCCCTCACTGCCGGCGGTCCTCCCACGCGGGGAACTCGTCTCGGACGCGCGCTACCTGGTCTGGCGTCACCTCCGCGGTGACGAGCGCGGGGTCGTCACCGGCGCTCGCGAGGGTCGTCCCCCACGGGTCGTAGACGGTCGACCGACCGAGGAGCGTCCCGTCGTCGAACGTCGCGGAGCCGTTGACCGTCGCGACGTACGAGAGGTTCTCGATGGCCCGGGCGCGCGAGAGCGTCTGCCAGTGTTCGACCCGCGGGTAGGGCCACGCGCTCGGGACGAGGACGAGCGTCGCGCCCTGCTCCGTGAGTTCGCGGTAGAGTTCGGGGAAGCGGAGGTCGTAACAGGTGGTGAAGCCGAGCGTGAACCCCTCGAAGTCGACCGTCGGGAGGTGTTCGCCGGGCGTGAGCAGTCGCGTCTCCGCGGAGCCGTAGCCGAAGAGGTGGTGCTTCCGGTAGATACCTCGCCGTCTCCCCTCCCGGTCGAAGAAGACGGCGGTGTTGGCGAACCCCTCCTCGGCGGGGACGTCGACCCCCGCCTCGGCCGACGCGGCGAGGTCCTCGACGATGCTCCCCGCGAGGAGGCCGACGTCGAGCCGTTCGGCGAGGGCGCTCAGTTCGGTGAGCGTCGGCCCTTCGACGCTCTCGGCCTCGCGCGCGTACGAGTCGAACGCGAAGTACCCGACGTTCCACAGTTCGGGGAGGGCGACGAGGTCTGCCCCTCGCGCGGCCGCACGCTCGACGGCGTCGACCGCACGGTCACGGTTCCCGTCGACGTCCCCGGCGTGTTGTTCGAGTTGGACGAGCGTGAGTTGCATCTCAGGCGGTCAGTTCCAGATCGCGTCGGAGCGCCTGTTCGAGGTTGTCGAGTTCGCGGTCGAGGTTCTTCTTGAAGAACCGCTCGACGCCCGGGAGTCGTCCGTCGACGACGAACTCGTTGTGGAGGCGACATCGGCCGTCG
>NZ_JBEPXO010000098.1:0-12716 GCF_041641895.1 Salinigranum sp.
AACGCGACACGACGCGACGACGGTTCGTCTCCATCTCCGGCACAGTAGCCCTGGGAACTCTTGCAGGCTGTACCGGCGGCGGAGGCGACGGCGGCGACTCGACAACCACCGCCAGCGGTGGCGACGGAGAGTCGGTTCCCTCCCAGTACGAGACGGCGACGAGTATCGGCGGTAACGAACGGAAGCCCGGGAGCCTCGCGTCCAAGGACGCGGTCAACTACAAGTCGAGCCCGAACGGCGGCCAGAAGTGTTCCGGGTGTACGTACTACATCGAGGACAAGAACGGAGACGACCTGGGCGCGTGCTCCATCGTCCAGGGGACGATAGAACCGAACGGGTGGTGTGCGAGCTTCGTCCCTCACCAGGAGTAACGACGCCCCTGAACCTGCAGTTCGCTCGATTGTACTCCGGTAACGCTCGCGTTCCCCGTTTCCCGTCTTGGTCCCGAACGCCGATTGTCGAATCTGGTCGCACCTCGAACGCGGGTTTCGGGCGACCCACGCGCGGGCACACATTATCGCCGAACTTCATGTAGTATGTAAACGTGTCACAGATTCTCACACAGTGACAATCGGCTGGGTACGTTATCCTCTCCCAACACGTTGCCGTTCCTATGTCCTTCAGAGACCCCTTCGAACCGAGCGGCGTCAGCCACTTCGAGTGCGTCGAGTGCGGAGACCGCCAGACGACCGCGGACCGCGTGACGGGATGTCCGACCTGCGGCGGCACGGTCCAGAACCTCAGCGTGCCTCGACACCAGTAATCGGCGTCGACGGGCGCAAACCTGTCATCTCCCCCGGCGCGGCCGTCCACCTCGGGGTGCCAGTCGGGTTCTCCTCGCCCTCGCGCGGCGCGGCGTTCCGTCGCCACCCTCGGGGACGACGAGCGGATTCGTTTTCTCGGACGACGGACGGATTTGCTCTCCCAGAACGCCGGGCGGCCGAGAGGACGCCGCCGACTCCTCTAGGCGGGGTCGTGCGATTCCCGGACGATGACCGGGTGAGCGGCCGAGTCAGGACGTCGGTGTCACTCCGCCGAGGCGTCTCACTCGCCGATACCACATTTTAAATACACGCTGTACATTTATGTAGTAATGAATAGTTCAGGAGAGCGAATACCGTGGCTCTACCGGTTCGTCCGCGACCGGTCGGCCCAGTCAGAGACGGTGGGCGTGGTTCTCATCCTCGCGATTACCATCGTCGGGACGACGGCCGTCGTCGCTCTCGGGTCGAACGCCATCGGGGGGACGCAGTCGCAGTCGGCGACGACGAGGGCGGAACACGCGATGACGCTGTTCGACTCCCAGGCGGCGACGGTCGGTCTCGGCGACTCGCCGGTCAGGAGAGTCAGCTTCGGCGGCGACGAGGGGTCCTACGCCGTCGTCCCGGACGCGGGACGGCTCACGGTCACGCACGTCAACTTCGACGGGGGGGCGAACAACGACGCCGACGACGTCGACAACCCGGGCGTGAGTTGGGCCGACGGAGACGACGACGTGAACCTCTACTCCGGGGAACTGGGCGCCGTCGTCTACCGGAACGACGAGACGACCATCGCGTACCAGGGCGGCGGCGTCTGGCGGACGGACGGACAGGGGCGGGCCACGATGGTTTCACCGCCCGAGTTCCACTACCGCGGGGCGACGCTCACGCTCCCCGTCATCCTGGTCCGAGGGTCGGGCGGGGCCGGCGGCGCCGCGACGGCGAAGATTTCGCGGAACGCGCCCGCGGTACGCGAGTTCCCGGCGCCCACCGCGACGTACCCCAACGGCGACCCGTACGACAACCCCTCCGAGAAGGGCCGCATCACCATCACCGTCGAGAGCGAGTACGCGAACGCCTGGGGCGACTACTTCGAGGAGCGGACAGACGGCAACATCACCTATCCCGCGGCCGACACCGTTCGACTGGAGCTGGTGAGTACGGGTCTCACGGGCGGGTTCACGATGCCGAACGAGGGGAGCGCCATCGAGATTCGCGGGCTGTACGGGGGGCACAACCTCGACGAGTTCGAAATCGCGCTCAGGCCGGACGACACGGACAGCGCCGACTTCGCGAACCTGGAGTGGTCCATGTACGCCGAGAGCGGGAGCCGACAGTTCGAGGCTCACCTCGCTCAGGGGACCGGGAGCGGATGTTCGGCCACCGCCGACGTGGTCGTCTTCTACTCCGAAGACGGCGGGACGACCTACGAGAGCTGGGTCGGGGAGGACGCGTTCACGGCTCAGTGTAGCGACCTGAACGGCGACGGCGACGACGAGGTGAAACTCGTCGCCGACTTCAAGTCGACGACGCTCCTCCGGAACGAGAAACCGAGCGGGCAACTGGTCCACTTCAGCAACAGCGGGTCGCGCGACACGACGCCGACGTTCGACCAGCACCCCGGGGCGACGCTCGGCGCCGCCGGGAACGAGAGCTACGAGTACGCGGACGGCGAGAGCGAACAACTCGGCACGCTCATGAGTCACTACCTCGGTCTGATGGGACCGGGCATCGACCTGACCGTCGACGACAAGAGTTCCGACAGCATCTCCGAATCGGCGTCGTACGGGAGCATCAACTACCCGGCCAACGACCGGTTCGTCACCTACATCCACGTCAGCGAGAACGAGATTCGAGTCGAGTTCGTGTAGCGCGGCCGGTCAGTTTTCCGCGGTCGAATCGACGCCCCGTCGACCGGGTCAGGCGAAGGACACGTCGATGCGGGTCACGCTGACGTACAGTTCGTCCGCGACGACGGTGCACTCGACGGTGTCGCTCGCGGGCATCGAACAGGTCGTCCCGTCCTGGTCGTCCAGGTATCGCATCCACGCCTCGGCGCGGGCCGGGTCCGTCTCCAGGGTTATCGTGACGTCGTACTGGCTCACGTTCGCGTTGTCGTCCGCGTCGGCTGGCACGGACGACAGCATCTCGGATTCGATCCGTTCGGACCGCACGAGGACGGTCGACGACCCGCCGACGCCGGTCGTGCTCTTCGACCGGGTCTGGACGACCGGAACGATGACGACCCGACTCCCGCCCGCGTCTCGGACGAGCAGGTGGGGCGACCTCTTCATCACGCCCGCACCGCGGTCCGTTCGAAACGTCGCGCCGTTCTCGTACACGACCGTCGTGTCGGTGTTGCTGGCGCGATAGACGATTGGCTCGACGTCGACGCTGTACGACTCACCCGGTACGTTCGTCACGTTCACGGTGAGTTCCGCCTCCTCGCCGAACGCCAGCGACGCGTCGGAGAGTTTGATTTCGGTCGCCCGCGACGGAGCGTCAGTGCGGTAGATGTCCTCGAAGTTGTCGGCGAGGACGTCGAACGCTCGCACCGCGTTGGTCACGCGCTCCTCGTCGCGAGAGTCCGCGAGGGCGCTGAACCCCGCCGTGTAGACGACCCCCACGGACGCGATGATGAGCGAGAACACCAGGACGAACCCGATGGCGTCGCTCACGGCCCGGTCAGTCATTCCGCACCTCCAGCGTTCCGACTGTGTGGTCGTAGGTGATGACCACGTCGCCGCCGGCGAACCCGGACCCGGTGTCGACCGGCGTCGCCGAGACGAATCCGACCGTCACCGACACGTCCGGCTGTCGGGTGGTGAGTTCTAGCTGGTAGGCGTCGCCCCCGACGCTCGAAACGGCGACCGTGTACCGCGCCCCGGTGACCGTTTCGGGGAACCCGCGGGCTATCTGCAGCGTTCCCTCGTCCGAGAGGCGCGCGAGTCTGTCCGCGGCGGTCAGGTCGGCCGCCATCTGCTGGCCGATGACCCGGAGTTCGTTCCGCACCGTCTGGTTTCGCTCGCCGTCGACGAGCGACCCGCCGGCGATGAGGAGACCGCTGATGAGGATGGTCGTCACGGTGAGGCTCAGGACGAACCCGAGCGCGGTGGAGACGCCCCGGTCCGTCCCCGCCGCCCGCGACCGGTCGCCGGGTCGGCGACGCGTCACGGCGGACACCCCGTGGCGTCGTCGTCCTCGTCGTGGACCTGCGTCACCTGTCGCGTGTTCCCCGCGACGTCAGTGACGACGACGGTGATTTCGACGCTCGACCCACTCTCGTCGATTTCAATTCCAGATGCGCTCGCCGTCGCCCCTCCGACGCTCGCCGTATCGACGGTGGCGCCTTCTGCCTCGACAACGACCTGCGACAGGTCCCCGTCGGGGTCCGACACCGACCAGTCTACCTCGAAGTCATCGACTCCTGCGTCGGTCACGGTCACGCTGTCGATAGTTGGTGCGTGGGCCGCCCCGCCGATTTCGCCCCGCGCGACCCGGACGTCCGACGAGAACTCGACGTTCGGGTCGGCGTACGTCATCCGCACCGTCGAGGAGTACACCGCCTCCGTCGTGTAGGGAACGCCGCTCCCCGGTCCGTCTTCGTAGACCGAACTCCCGCAGTGGGTCGCGTTCTCGTCGTAGTTGACCGCGCTCCGGAAGGACGACTCCGGACGGTCGACGGTGAGCATCCACGTGCCGACTATCTGGTCCGGGTTGTGGTACTCCACGGTCACCGGACCCTCGGGGTCGATTCGCTTGAGCGCCGGGCAGGTCGTCCCGCCGACCGTTCCCGCGGTCAGGTCCACTACCGCCGTCGAGGCGCCCGTTTTGCAGGTGTAGAACGCGCTCCCGTCTTTGACCGTCACTGCAGTGTCACTCCCGTCGTCGTAGACAGCGACGACCCAGGTGGACGTTCCGTCGTCGATTTCCACCATGAATGGACCGGTGGAAGACAGCGACCCCAGCGCCGATTCGACGGTCGTGTTGGTGAACGACCCCGGAAATTCGCTTGTGTTCACCGCCATCCGGAACCGCCGAATCTTCGCGTCGGTTGCGACGGTCCACGCCGAGGTCGACCCGTCTCGCGGGACGAACGCGGTGGTGTCGTCGTCGTCGACGATGCGAGTGCCCTCGCGGGCGTCCACGAACGACACTGACGTGTCGTGCCCGTTCAGCGCTGAGAAGTAGCCCTCCTGGCGCGCCCACTCTCCGACTCCGGCCTGGAAGTCGGACTCGCGGTTCCCGAAGGCGGCGTCACCCCCGTTCCGGTTCGCGTGGTCCATCAGGCCGCCCAGTCCGGTCTGGACGCTCTCCCTGAGGACGGTCACCTCGTTCGCGCTCCCGACTTCGCTCTGTCGCGTCGCCAGGTTCTCGGTGTAGATTGCCGAGTTGAGGATGAGCGCCAGGACCACGAACACGAGGCTCAGCGCCATCGCCGCGACGAGGAACAACTGCCCCCGGTCGCGTCGCCGGAGCCGTCCCAGGGGGCCGTCGCCGCTGGGCGGTCCGCCGCCGCCCCGCGGTCTCACATCCGCCATACGACCACCTCCACGCGGAGGACGTTGTACACGCCCGACCCGGATGCCACGTCCGGCGCGTAGAACGACGGCGCACTGCTGACGTTCTGTTCGGTCGGAAGCGCCACCATCACGCCGTCGCTGGGGTCGTCGGCGTACAGTACGTCGTCGTCGTACAGAGTCAGCATTCGCGTCACGGTGACCGCGTTGTCGCTCGGTTCGCCGCGGTAGACGAACCGGATGTCGTCCATTCCGCCGGGGGTCCGGTAGAAGATGCGGACGTTGAACGCGATGCTCCGGTCGGCGAACGCCTCGACGAGGCGTCGGCCGAACGTCGTGTTGTCGATGGCCTCGTCGTTCGTGTAGTACGGACCGCCGTCGGCCCCGTGGAACTGCGCCTGCGGCTCGTCCCAGTACAGCACGGCCCGCCTGAGCGCGCCGCTCTCTTCGGTGGAGGTGAGCACGCCGTCCGACGTCGCGGCGAGCTGGTTCTCGATGTGCTGGGAGGACGTACTCGCGGAGAGCGGCGTCACGGCCGTAATCTGGAGCGCGAAGACGACGGCCCCGAGGATCAGAATCGCCGCGGTGACCGCTTCCAGCGTGTGTGCCTGGGCCCGCACGCTACCACATCCTCACGAGCAGCGTCCCGCGGACGCCGTCGACCGAGACGGCCCGTCGCGCGACGACGACCGACCCCGTCTCGTTCGGAACCGTCTCACCCACTTCGAAGGGGCTGGCACACGTCCCCACCTGCGTCTCCTCGTCGACGTGGCCGTCGGCGTCTGCGCACAACCGCTCCGGAGTGCCGTCTCCGTCGGTGTCCTGCCCGACGATCTGGACGTTGAGGTGCTGGCGGGACTCGAGTCCGAACCGGTCTCCGAGCGTCTGGGTGTTGTCGAAGGCGCACGCGGAGTCGTCCGCGGCGGAATCGAAAAACGCCACCGTGCAGGTCCGGTCGAGGAGGTGCGGTCGGTCGCCCGCGGTGAGCAGGTCGTTCGAAATCTGGGTGGCGATGCGGTCGGCGCTGACGGTCTCTTCCTGCAGGCTCGTGCCGAACGGTTCGAGCATCCCCGGCACGAACGCCAGGATGAACGCCACGCTGAGCAGGAAGATGCTCGCGCCGACGGCGAAGTCTATCGTCGTCTGTCCGCGTCGGGTCATCCGACCACCATCCAGACGACCAGGGCGATGGTCTGGAGCACGACGACGAACTTCAGGCCGGCGCGGATGTCGGCCTCGCGGATGTAGCCGCTGATGAACCCGGAGAGGATGGCCTGCAGCGTGACCGCGTGGAAGAACAGCAGCGAGAGGAGGTTCGTGTCGACGCCCCCGCCGAAACTCGGGCCGCCGCCACCGCCGCTGGCGCCCTGGCTCTGCTGGGTCAGCCCGGACATCACGTCCAGGAACTGGGTCTTCAGGATGGCCATCACGGCCAGGAGCGTCAGGTACGTCATCAGGATGATGACGACCTGCATCCGGGTGCGCGACTTGCGCTCCCGGTCGATGTCGTCCTGGTTCTCGCTGGCCTGGGCTGCGGTGGTGAGAACGTCCGTAATCTGGCTCGAGGCTTCCTGGGCCTTGCTGATGAGCTTCACCGTCCGCGCCAGTCGTGGGATGTGGTACCGGTTGTTGAACTCGATGAGCGCCTCCCGGAGGCTCATCCCGTAGTGGACTTTCGCGTGCATGACGTCGAACTCGTCGGCCAGTTTCCCGGTCGACGTCTCCGCGACGGTCTTGATAGATTCGAGCAGCGTCTGTCCGGTGTCGTTCGCGCTCGACAGCTTTCGCAGGTTGTCCGAGAGCTTGCGGGTGATGGACCGCCGGGACCGGACGTTCCACTCGTGGAACAGGGTCAGGGGCGCGGCGACGACGTACACCGGCACGTACACCCACATGAAGGTCCCCCAGATGGGGTTCTCGATCATACCCTGCCAGGACGTCGGGGCCGCCCCCTGCACGAGAGCGACCCCGAGGAGTGCGACGGCCGCCGGGACGGTGATGAACAGCGAGTAGAGGGGGTTGTCGCGGAAGAAGATGTGCGGTCGCTCGAGGAGTTCCCTGGTCTTCAGCGTCCCCTCGCGGCTCCGGATGCGGTCGAAGACCGCGAACTCGCCGACGTAGCTCTCGATGAGACCCATGTGGAGCAGTCCCTCCTTGTGCCCCTCCTCCAGTCGCTTCGTGGTCCCCTCGCCCGGGCGGAGGTAGCCGTCGCCGGGTTCGTCCTGCTTGACCGTCGAAACCAGGACGAGGAAGCCGGCCCCGGTCAGCGGAATGAGGCCGTAGACGGTGCCGTACAGGAGAATTTCCTGTGCCTGGCCGAGCATGCTCATGATGACCAGGATGATGATGAGCAACAGCGGAAACAGCGAGAGGGTCATGTACATCTCGCCGAACAGCTCGAGGGTCTCCAGGGTGACCTCCTGTTCCTGCTTTGCGGTCCGCATGTGCTTGTCCTTCTTGTCGTCGAGGAACTGCTGCATGTCGCCCCCCGAGTTGACGATGGACAGCATGTCGGTCAGGAACTGCGAGAGTTCGTCGCTGGGCGTCGTCAGCGACTGCTGGCGGATGGCCGTCCGGTAGTCGGTCCCGAAGTACTCCGTCTCCTGGACGATGCTCTGGAACTCGCGCGAGACTTCCCCGTAGGTGTCCTCGGCCATCGCCATCGCCTCCAGAATTTCGAGCTGGTTCAGCCCCCCCACGGAGAGGGCGTACATGAACGAGACGGCGTCGGAGAGAAGCATGTTTATCTCGCGTTTTCGCGCCGACGCGCGCGAGAACGGAATCGCGACCAGCGTGCCGAATCCCCCGGCGAATCCGAGGCCGCCGAACACGACGCCCGAGAGGAGAATCGCGGCCGGTTTCGCGAGTTGCCGGAGCGTTTCGGCCGTGGCTTCGCTCCCGACCGGGATGCCGAGGCTGAACACCGACGGCGAGACGACGCCGAGGGCGAACAGCGCCCATCCGACGAACGTCCCCACGAACCACAGCGCCAGCCCCGCGATGACGCCGATGGCGAGCGCCCGCGAGAGGTACAGTTCGACCGTGTCCGGCATCCGGGCCTCCTGCAGTTTCGTCTCGACGTCGTCGACGAAGTCCCCGTCCTCGTCGAACAGCATCTCGAACAGCGGGTAGAACGCGTCGCCGAGGCTGTCGGCTCGACTATCGAAACTCGACCCGGCGTCGAGGCTCATCAGTCACCCCCCTCGCCGTCGGGGTCCACCCCCTCGAACTCGCCGAACGCCCAGCCGTCGTCGACGGTGTCGTCCTCGTCCTCGTCCTCGTCCGTCTCGGCGTCCTGCTCTTCCCCGTCCCCGGCGTGGGCCTCGTCGACGGGGGCTCGTCGGGAGTCGTCCGCCGCGTCGGTCGCTCCCGTGCGGTCCGCGTCGTCGTCCGGGGTCACTGCGTCGTCGTCCGGCGTCAGCGAGTCCTCGGGGTCGAGCGTCGCGGGTCTCGTGCTTCCGTCGTCGGGTTTCGCCGCCGACTCCGCCGGTTCGGACGCTGCGGGTCGGTTCTCCTCCCGTCCCCCTTCGTCGGCAGTCTCCGGAGGCAATCCGCGTTCGGCGTCGGAATCGTCGTCCGCGCGAGGCCGCGAGTCCTGCTCTCGGTCCGGTCCAGTCTCGCGTCCGAGGCTCTCCTCCCAGCCGGTCTCATCGTCCGCGTCCCACTCTGGGCCGCCGTCGAGGTCCCAGTTCGCATCGTCGTCCCCCGTCGACCCGGACTCGTCGCCGAACGCCGAACCGCCGCCATGACTCTCGGATTCGGGCTCCGCGGGTGCGTCCTCGGCGTCGCCGTCCCCCAGTCCGCCGCCGAGTTCTTCTTTGGAGTCGGCGTCGAGGGGACCCTCCCAGTCGTCGTCGCCGAACTCGACCGACTCCTCGTCGTCCCACGGGTCTCCGTCCGCGCCGAAGAGGTCCGACAGGTCGTCGTTCGCTCCGGGCGAGTCGTCCCGCTCCGCCTCCGAGGCCGACGCGAGGAACTCCGCCAGGTCGTCGTCACCCTCGTCGGCCGTTCCGCCGCCGAGCGCCGGGTGCGCGTCGCCGTCGAGTTCCGCGACTTCGTCCGCGATGGCGTCGAGTTCGGGTCGGTCGGAGCGCTCCGCGGTCACGTCCGGCTGTTCTTCCACGTCCAGGAGGAGGCTGGCGACGTCCTCGGCCTCCTTGCCCCGGTACCTGGGGAACAGCTCCTCCTCGGCGCGTTCGAGGATGTCCGACGCCAGTTCGGACACCTCCTCGCCGGGCGAGGGCCGCGGGACCATCTCCTCTTTCTCCGGCGCGATGTTGATGTGGACCGACTCCATCTCCCGGAGGTCTTCGAGGCTGCGCTCCAGGCCGTCGTTGGCCATGAGGGTCAGAATCGAGTCGGGGTCGTTGATGAACGCCTGGAACGTCGCGGCAACCTGGGTGTACGTGTTCAGACGGCGGTCGATGAGGTACGCCAGCACGACCTGTCGCTTGAACAGTTCGAGTTCGAGCTTGTCCTGCTTCCACCCCCTGTCGAACTTGATCTCTTCGAGCGTGCTGGAGCTCCCGATTTTCAGGAACTCGTCCGTCTCGGCCTGCCACTGGTAGACGTCCTGAACGTTGATTTCGTCGTTCTCGGGGTCGTAGTGGTTTATCTCGGTAATCGACTTGCTCCGCCTGACTTTCTGGCCCTCGACCCGCGTCGACGACTGGATGGACACCAGGTCCAGGGCGGTGAACATCGTCTTCGAGACGTTGATCGGTTCGGTGGTGAACCGCTTGAGAACCTCGCCCACGGAGTCGGCGTGGAACGTGGTGTAGGTCGTGTGCCCGGTGGACATGACCTGGAAGAGCGTCCGGCCCTCCTCGCCCCGAATCTCGCCCATCACGATGTAGTCGGGGCGCTGTCGGAGCGCGGCCTCCAGCAGGTCGAACTCGTCGACGTCGCCCTTGTCGTCGTCCGTGAACGACGGGCGCGTCACCGAGGCGATCCAGTTTCGCTGCGGGAGTTCGACCTCGCGGGTGTCCTCGATGGAGACGATTTTCGTGTTCGACGGGATGAACAGCGAGACCGCGTTCAGGCTGGTGGTCTTCCCGGACGCCGTCCCCCCCGCGAAGATGAGCGACTTGTTGTTCTCGATGCAGAGCCACAGGTACGCCATCTCGTCGAGCGAGAACGTCTTCCAGTTGATGAGGTCGATCGGCGTGAACGGGACGTCCTTGAACTGGCGGATGGTGTAGTTCGTCCCGTGGTCGGACACCTCCTTCCCGAGGGTGAGTTGCGCACGCGACCCGTCGGGGAGCGTCGCGTCGACCTGCGGGCGCCGCTTGCTGATACCCTTGTCGGAGCGCTGGGCGAGTTTGACGACGAAGTCGTCGAGTTCCTCCTTCCCGTGTTCCACGTTCGAGATGATCTGCTCGTAGTCGCCGTGGTAGACGAACACCGGGGAGTTGTACCCGTCGCAGGAGATGTCCTCCACGTTGATGTCGTGTTTGATGCCGTCGATGCGCTCGTACCCGATGAAGTCCCGGGTGAGCATGTACAGGAGCTTCTCGACCTGGTACTCGTTCAGTTTGTCCGAGTTCTCCTCCAGCAACACTGGCTCGGGGCGGACGCTGATGCCCGCCAGCGGCCCGTGTGCGCTGCCGGTCGTCCTGCTCGCCGACTGCCCGTCGTCCTCGGACTCCACCTCCTCGTCTTTCCCGTCGAACAGCGATCGGACCGTATCCAGCAGTCCACCGCTCTCGTCGGGTTCGTCCGCTGACGCGTCCGGTTCCTCGGGCGATTCGGTGGTCGGTCCGTCCCCCTCGTCGACCGTCTCCGCCGTCGCCCCGCCGTCAGTCTCCGCCTCGGCGGTCGACCCGCGGTTGAACAGTCCGAGTATCGATTCGAGGACGCCGCCCCGCTCCGCGCCGTCGTAGAGGTCGTAGCGTTCCAGGAGGTCGAGCGTCTCGTTCTCGATGACGGCCCGTCGGCCGTCCTCGTCGCGCACGAGTCCCTGCTCGGAGTACTTGATGGAGGTCCTGAGCTTCCCCTCGAGGTACTCCTTCAGGTCGGACTCGATGCGGTTCATGTACGGCTGGACGACGTAGTACTTCTGCTCGTTCTCCTTGCGCGAGTGGAAGATGACGACGAACGCGTAGGGCTTGTTCACCCAGTAGCGCTCGATCTCCTCGAAGTGGAGTTTCTTCTCCATCGGCACGGCCTTCTCGAGGTCGTACCGGTTGACCACCGTCGTCGCGCCGAGTTCGTCGGTGAAGAAGCTGTCCTCGTCGAGGTCCTCGGTGACGTCCACCGTTCGCTCGTCGACGACGTCGGACAGCTCCTCGGCGCGCTTCCCGGCGCGCGCCACGGCGTTCTCGATGACGTCCGGGTCGAACCCCAGCGCCGATTCGGCGTCGAACTCCTCGATTTCGCCGTCGGAGCGGGGACGACTGCCGTCGTCCTCGTAGTAGTACTCGCGCTTGTAGTGTTCCCACATCCACTCGTCTTTGACGACCGGCGTGGTCTCCGGGTCGCAGAACTCCTCGAAGATGTCGTCGAGTACTCGCGCGCGCCGGCCGGCCTCCCCGACGTGGGCTTCGGTCTCCTCCGGCGGGAACCCGAGGTACAGCTCCGGGTCGGTGTCGACGCGGTCCCAGTCCGCGGGTCCGGGGACGAACGTTCCCCCGCTGTCGTCGTCCCATCTGTTCTCACCCGGTCTCGTCTCGCGGGTCTCGTAGAGCGAGTCGGCCTCCCCGTCCGACCCGTACTCCTCGAGAAAATCGGCCCACGTGTATTCGCCGACGGCGGCCGGAGGGTCAGACAGGTCCCCCTCGGCCTCCGCGTCGACGGTCCCCTCCCCCGCTCGCTCGGCACCGTCGGCGTCGTCGATAGCCATTAGCATTACAGTCTATTCTCACAATTAAAAAAGTCTTCTCCTGTATTAATATCGTGTTAAGTGAGTGTAGGAATGTTTGCGGCGCCAGCGCGAGTGGACGATAGAAGCCCATTTTGCAGAGAATCGCGCGTAAAGTACTGCTTAACGGGGCGCAAACGCGTTCGGTGGTAACGGGGTCCACTGGATAACTGGAACTGGAATGACATGAGCGTCTGACGCCAGTCGTCGTTCTGGACGACGCTGTTCGCTCGCGCGCGCCTTGTCGGCGAGGTCCGGTCCGGTGGGCGCGTCTGCCCCGCCAGGGTCCCGGCGGAATCGACGTAGCCCAGACCGCAGTCTCGTTGTCGGCCCCGCGCTGCTCGATACGAGAACGGGCGTGGCGGGATTCGAACCACGGTCGGACGTGCTCGCTTCGCTGCGCGCGACTCCCTGATTCGAATCCCGTACCGGTTCAGTCGTCGCTCGCGGTGCTCGCTCCTGCTTGCACGGGCGTGGCGGGATTCGAACCCGCGATCGAGAGGTTAGGAACCTCTCGCCCTGTCCGCTAGGCCACACGCCCCGCTGGCGGTTTGTAGTCGCTCGTAAAAAGGATGT
>NZ_JBEPXO010000099.1:0-12638 GCF_041641895.1 Salinigranum sp.
GACTCCGATTCCAAGCACAGACCAGTCCTTGGTGTGGATTTGGGCGTCAACAACATCGCCGTCGTTTCAACGGGGCGCTTCTGGTCGGCAGACGAGTTCAACCACTGGCATCGGGAGTACGAGAGCCACCGTGGGTCACTTCAACAGTGTGGCTCGCGCTACGCTCACGAGAACATCGAGACTGTCGGTCGCAAAGAGACAGGACGTTTCGAGATATACCTGCACACTGTGGCGAACGAACTCATTGAGGAGGCAGTTGAACATGACTGCTCGCATATCGTGTTCGAGGAGTTGACCCACATTCGGGAGAATATCCTGAAAGCGACGTGGCAACACGTTTGGGCATTCCGACGCCTCTACGAATACGTCGAATACAAAGCGGAGGAGTACGGCGTGAAGGTTGTGCAGGTTGACCCTCGGAATACCTCGAAGCGGTGTTCGACGTGCGGGTTTACGTACAGCGACAATCGGTCTGGGGAGGCGTTCTGTTGTCAGAAGTGTGGATATGAGAATCACGCTGACTACAACGCCTCAAAGAATATCGGTTTGCAGTATCTCCGTCGTCGGCAAAACGCAAACGACGGAGGCGCACCCGTAGATGTGCGCTTGAATCGCGGGACGCTGAACGTGAACGGTGAATATTCGCCTACTGCCCCCAGCAGTTAGAACGGGAGTCCACGCGAAAGCCTCGGGGCTTGACCCCGAGGCAATTTACCGGTACGCCACGTCGACGGCGACGCCGGTCACGTACGCGCGCTCCGCGCTCACCGAACACGTCAGCGTCTGCCCGGATACCGGGCCGCAGGTCACGCCGGCGCGTGCGTCGAGGGGCGCCTCCCACGCCTCGACGTACGGCGAGGTCATCGACACGGTGAGCGTCCCGGCCGTCGAGCGGGAACCCCAACGGTTGAGTCCGTCCACGTCTGAACGTCTACGTACCCGTGTCCGACACGTACGTCTGTTCGGTCTGCCGCGAACCCACGGAACGTTCGTACGGGGTCCGGTACATCGTCCTCACCTGCCCCGCCTGTGGGTGGCACGGGCGGCACGTCCACGCCTCGCTGGTCCCGTTGCTCGAACAGGTACCCGAGTCCGAGCGGTCCGACGACTGGGAGGACCGGCCGCTGGACGAACGTCTCCTGGAAGCGCTCCAGCGGGGAGACATCACGCTCCGTGACACGAACGTGTGAGCGCGTCCGTCCCGGCCGCCTCACTCGTGTTCTGCGAGATACTCGCTCGTCGCCTCGGCGGCGGCCGACCGGAACGCCCGCACGTCGAGCGTGCCCGCGAAGAGCCGGTCGTGGTGTGCGCGGGCGACGCTGTCGACGACCCGCTCGTAGAGCGCGTCGAACGTCACCGGCCGCCCCTCCGCCCGCAGTCGCCGTGCCGCGCCGTCGAGTCGGCCCGTCGTCACGTGCCGTCGCGCGAACGCTTCGGCGTCCTCGACAGTGTCGGTGGCTCGCTCTCCTCCGGAGCGGCCCTCGCCGACGGCCGGGTTCGACAGCGCGCTCCGGAGCCCCGTCTTGTTCCGGAGTAGCACACCCGCCGCCGGCCCGTCGTACCACGCCGAGTCGGGGAACGCGTACGCGTCGGGGTCGAAGTCGACTGCGCGGACCTCCGCGCGAACCGTGTTGAGGGGTTCGAGCCCGAGTCGCGCGTAGATCTTCTCGACGCGGTCCGGCTGGCGGTACTGCCCGTCGGACCAGACGTCGACGCCGATGAAGTTCGGGGTCGCGTCCCAGTCGTAGTCGACGCCGCGGCGGTGCATCGCCCGGCCGAAGAAGACGACTGACTCGACGTCGTCGACGGCGCGTCTCAGCGCCCCCCGGTCGAACGACTCGCGGACGTGCCGCACGGCGTGGTCGTACGCCGGGGGGACGTCGTCGCCGAAGACGCGGACTCCGTCCCCGAAGCGGAGCCGCCCGTCCGCCCGCGCCTGAAAACGGAGCGGTGCCCCGTCGACCAGTTCGTGCAGCCAGAGATGCCCGCGCTCGAACAGTTCCGCCGGGGCCTCCGCGGGAGGTGGGTACGAGGGGAACGCCTTCATGAGGTGTGTCGGACCTCGACGGCCACGCGGAAGTCGTTTCGCCCCGGACGGTCCCCGTTCGCGCCGAGCGGTCTGCACTCGCATCGCGCCGTCGAGGGAGGGTCGAAGAGCGGGGCCCGCACGAACCACGGCGAGCCACGCACGACGGAGCGTGAGCGCGGAACGAGAGCGGAGACGAGCGGAAGGAGCGAAGAAGAGAGGAAGAAGAGAACCGCGCTGACTGCTTACCGGCGGCGTGCGGCGAACGCGGCGACCAGCGTCAGTGCGAGCACGGTCAGGACGATGCCTCCGGCGGGGAAGGCGAACTCCGTCGACGTCGTCCCCACTCCGGCGTCAGTATCCGCGTCGGCGTCGTCCGCATCGGACGCCGGTGCCGTCGAGCGGTCCGTAGACGAGTCGGCGACCGTACCGTCGTCAGTGGATGCGGTGTCCTCGCCGGCCGTGACGGTCACCGTCCCCGACTCGCTCGCGGGATTCACCGAGTCGCCGCCGTCGGCGTCGAACTGAAGCGGTTCGACGGAGAGCGTGATGTCACCCGACATCCCGCTGGACACCTCGACGGTGGCGAGCACGACGTCGGTCGAGCCGGGCTGGACCTGTTCGTCGAGGTCCGCGGCCTCGAGCGTGACGCTCGACCCGTCCTCGGAGACGACGGGTTCGGAGGTCAGCCCGAAGGTGTCCGGGTAGCTCGCCCCTTCGATGAGGGCGTTGCTGTTCCCGACCGAGAGGTCGATGGCGTACCCGGCGAGTCCGTTCGGCGCCGACGTCAGGACGACGTCGACGGTGGCAGTCTCGCCCGGCTGCACGGTCGCGCTCTCGACGCGGATGGTCGGGCTGTCGGTCTGGGCGGCCGCCGCTCCGGTCAGCGCTGAAGCGCCGAGCGTGAGGACGAGGACGCCGACGATCGCGATTCGGAACCGGTCTGTCTCTCGTGGCATGTGTGTGGAGTGTGTGGTGGGGTGTGGGGTGGTGGATGTCGGAGATGCCGAACGAACGGAGACGAGACGGCGCGCCGCCCGTGTCCGTCGTTCGGTTCAGTCGTCGCTGCTGTCGTCGTCGTCGCTTCCGTTACCGTTGCCGTTGCCGTTGTCGCCGTCGACCTCGACACCAGCCTCCTCGTACAGCGCGACGAGGTCGGCGTAGTCGAGCTGCTCGTTGCCGTTGAAGTCGAACGCGCGAGCGTTGGACTTCACGTTGCTGTTCTCGAGGTTGTTGAACAGCGTGACGACGTCGTCGTAGTCGACGCGGCCGTTGCCGTTGACGTCCTCGTAGAGCCCGTCACCGTCGGGGTCCTGCGGCGAGGAGCGGCTCCCACCGATGCTGGCGGGACCGGTCAGGGCGATGCCCGAGCGGGCCTCGACGTCGATGGCGTTGCCGCTGTCGTCGTCGAACGACGCGCTGGTGTTGATGTCCGTGGCGCCCGCGCCCATGCCGGTGAGGGTGATGGTGGCGAGCTTGAACTCGGTGCCCTCCTGCTGCATCACCTTGTTCGTGTCGGCGAACTTGAACGTCGCCGTCTTGCCGTCCTCGACGGTCGGCTGCTGCGCGAGGCCGACCGCGTCGGGGTAGCTCGCGCTCACGATTTCGACGACGCTCTCGTCCGCGACCTCGACCTGGAACGTGCCGCCGGCGAGGCCGTCGGGGACGTGCTTCGCCACGACGTCCGCCTCGACCGTCTCGCCCTGGCCGACCGCGACGGAGCTGACGTCGACCTGGACGTTGGGCTGGTAGACGTAGAGACAGTCGTTGGGGTACGAGCGTCGCGACTCGTCGAAGCCGTCCTCACAGCAGAGGACGCGCCCGTCGTCCATCACGTAGACGTTGTCGATGTTGCGGACCGCGTCGTTCGCGACCTCCGGCCCGTCGGTGAAGTCAGGGCCGACGATGGCCGCCTCGAGCGTCGAGACGTTGTAGTTGGCGTCGAGTTCGCCGCGGTAGATCACGCCGCCGTCGACGCGGTCCATCCGGACGTCGCCCGTCTCGTCGGCGAGGTCGTCGTTGAACTCGGAGATACCGAAGTAGACGTAGTCGCCGGGACCGGCGTCGTCGCGGCTGTCGACGCCTTCGGCCTTGTTGAACTCGATGGAGGCGCCGATCTCCTTCGCGGCCGCACGGGTCTCGAGGAAGGGGACCTTGCGGAGCTCCTCGTCGACGCCGTTGGGCCCGTTCTCCTCGTACTGCTTGGCCCACTCCATAATCTCCTCGTTGGTGATGTAGTTCTGGTTGCCGTTCTCGATGACGTCGAGGTCGGCCTCCTTGAGTGCCGCATCGAGGTTCCCCACGACGTCCGTGTCGTCGGACGTGTGGGCCTGGAGGTAGTCCATCTGGGTGACGTCGTCGTACTCGGCGATCCACTCCTCACACTCCGCGTTGGAGGCGTGGCCCAGTTCGATCCACTCGATTTCGAGGGTGACCTCGGCCGGGGAGCTCCGGCTCCCAGACTCGGCGACGTTCGCCGAGTCGTTGGTGATCTTCGGGGCGTACAGCGTGCCCGAGAGCTCCATCGGGTCGTCGTAGCCGGGAATCTCCTCGTCGGCGACGAACTTGTAGATGCCCTTCGAGTCGCCGTCGGAGCAGCCGTACACCGTCTTGAGGTCGTTCTCGAAGTCCGGTGCCTCCCACGAGGCGCGGCCCATCACGTAGTACTTGATGGGTGTGGGCTCGTCGGCGGCGGGGTCGCGGAAGTCGACGTGGTAGCCGTAGCGGTAGGGGTTCGGGTAGACGTCGCCGATGGGCGAGACGGTGTTCGTGTCGCCGGACTGGTCGACCTGGTCCGCGCCGAGGTAGTACGCGAGGAACTCGACGCCGGTCAGCGCCCAGTAGCCCTGGACGTACCAGCCGCTCTCGAGATCGCCGTTGTCGGCGTAGTCGTTGACCGCGCCCTGGATCTCGGAGGGGTTCGGGCGGTTCCAGAACTGACAGCCGCCGACGATTCCCTCGCCGGAGCCGGCCTCGACGATGTCGCCCACCGAGTTGGTCAGGGAGACGCGCGGGTGTGCGTAGTTCTCCTCGGAGGAGACCATCGTGTTCCACGGCGTCTTGTTGCCGTAGCAGTTGATGCGCGTCCCGCCGAGTTCGCGGAGTGCGTCGGTGTTCGCGAGATTGATCGCGCTCTCGAGGTCGGACTCCCACTCGCCGTCCTCGGTCTGGCTGATCGGGATCCGGCTGATGTTGCCCGGGCTGTTCTCCCAGTTCGTGAACAGGTACCCTTCGGTGCCCTCCTCGTTCGTGGCGACGAACTGGTTGCAGTCGGGGTTCGTCGCGGCCGCGCCGTACTGGGTGCCCGCGAAGTTGTCCCGCGTGATGTCGGTGCCGTCGGGCGTCTGCGTCACGCCGAGGCGCTCCGAGCCACCGTTGATCGAATCCATCGACTTCCCGAGGTACGTGTACGTCCCGACGCTTGAACGGATCTGTCGACGCTGTTCCTCGCTCTCCGGAATCGACAGTTCCGGGAAGTCGCTGTTGTCGCCGTTCAGCTGGAACTGAAAGCCGCTGAAGTAGCCGACACCTGGCGCGGAGAACTCGCCGATGTTCTCCTCGCTCGGGTGTTGATTGCTGTACAGGAGCGTCCCGTCCTCGAAGACGTACGGCCCCGTCACCTCGGCCCCGAACGCGGTGTTCGAGAAGCGCTTGAGGCTCCCCTTCACGCTCGGCGCACCCGGTGTGTCCGATTCCTCGATCTCACTGTTACTCGCACTCGCAACACCGCTGCCCGCCACGCTCGCCCCGAGCGCTGCGGCCACCGATGACGCCATCAGGTTCCGTCGACTGAAGTCGACCATGCGAGTGGACGGCACAACCGTTTGATAAAAGCGTTTTATAATATCTCTCTCGATTACAACTATCGGGAGTTATCGGACAAGGGGGGTGCAAAGCAGTACGCACTCTCTTGTGATGTACGTACGTGTAAATATTCTCGATCGCTGGAACACGGTGACTACAGAAGTCGATAAAAACGCGCTTTCGCGGGCCTCTACGTGCCCGAGGGCGACCGTGGATTATCGAGCGTTAGACGAGATATCTGACGACCTGTTCCCCACACACGGTACAGCCAGCTGACAAGGTCCCGTATCGCGAGCGTTCGAGCGGGACAGATGCGAAATTTTATACTTCGGCCGAAAAGCAATATTTATTATACATTTCGGCACGGATTTTTCGCGTTTCGAACGCCCACCCGTCCCGACGCCGATGGGGCACGCCCCGGACGCGAGACTAGAAGACGGGGTCGCCCGCGTTACTCGATGCCCCGCTCCTCGGCGCCGTCGCGGATCTCCTCCGCACGGTTCTCGACGACCTCGGCGTACTTCTGAATCCGGTGGGGTTTCATCCCGAAGAACGAGGCGACCCACTCGCGGTCGTTGTGCGGTTGCGCGAGCATGTACGACGCCAGCACGGCTCGACCGGCGGCGATGATGGCCGGCGGCACCCCGTGTTCGCCGGTTCCCTCCTCCTCGAAGCCGTTGGCACAGAAGTAGACGTCGGCGTACAGTTCCGCCGTCTCGGGGTCTGCGAACTCGAGTCCCCGGTGCTGTGGTGCATCGAACCGGTACCGCGGTTCGTCGCCGCCGTCGTGGTTCACTTCGACGATTCGGACGCCGAGAATGTACTCCCTGTGAATCGCTCCGTCCTCCATCTCCGGAGACTGTCGGTCTGTTTTCGACATGGTTGGCCGTGCGCCGTCGCGCCCTCCTGTGGGCACGACCACGTTCAGGTCGCCACTGGCGGGAGCGAGGGGTAGTAGGTTTATAATTCTGATATATACCGGTAGTGAGCGGTCGGTCCGCCTCTCGACAGCTACCGACCCGTCAGCGACGACGCGAGGGCCGACGGTGAGTGTCCCACCGCTAGTCGACGGCCGTCCTTACGGACTTACTCGCCGTCGTCGTCGTTGCCACCGTTTCCGTCGTTACCGCTGCCGCCGTTACCCCCATTGCCGCCGTTCCCTCCGTTGCCGTCGTTGCCGTTACCCCCATTGCCGCCGTTCCCTCCGTTGCCGTCGTTGCCGTTCCCGCCGTTACCTCCGTTCCCGCCGTTGCCGTTCTCGTCATTACCACCGTTCTCGTTCTCGCCGTTGTCGTCGTCGGTGTCTTCCTCGCCGTCGCCGACGAGGACGGTTCCGTCGGTGGTCTCGAACGCGATGCTGTCGGGGACCTGCCCTTCGAGCGGCGTCGTCACCTCCAGCGACGTCTCGCCGCTGGCGTTCCCGGCGACGGTGACTGTCGCGAGCGCCACCTCGACGCTGTCTATATCGACGTCTCGTACCGGGCCGAGCGGGAACCGCGCCGCTCCCCCGTTCTCGATTACGGCGGGGTTTCCGGACGCGGTCACGTCCTCGCCGTACTCCGCGTCCGTGATAGTCGCGACGGACGAGTCCGCGACACGGACGGTGACCTGGCCGCCGACGTTCGGTAACTCGCCCAGCACGTCGGGCGGGTGTGAGACCGTGACGCTGCTCTCGGCGTTCGTGCCCACGTCGACTGCCACCGACTCGACTGCGAGCATGGGGTTCGGCTGGTAGACGTACAGACAGTCGTTGGGGTACGAGCGGTTCGACTCGGCGAAGCCGTCCTCACAGCAGATGACGCGCCCGTCGTCCATCACGTAGACGTTGTCGACGTTGCGGAGCGAGTCGTTGGCCGCCTCGGGGCCGTCGGTGAAGTCCGGGCCGACGATGACCGGTTCGAGCGTCGAGACGTCGTAGTCGAGGCCGAGCTTCCCGCGGTAGACGACGCCGCCGTCGACGCGGTCCATCTGGACGTCGCCCGTCTCGTCGGCGAGGTCGTCGTTGAATTCGGAGATGCCGAAGTAGACGTAGTCGTCCGGCCCGGCGTCCGAGACGCTATCGACGCCTTCGGCCTTGTTGAACTCGATGGAGGCACCGATCTCCTTCGCGGCCGCGCGGGTCTCGAGGAACGGCACGCGACGGAGCTCTTCGTCGACGCCGTCGTGGCCGTTCTCCTCGTACTGCTCGGCCCACTCGATGATCTCCTCGTCGGTGATGTAGTTCTGGTTGCCGTTCTCGATGACGTCGAGGTCGGCCTCTTCGAGCGCCGTCTCCAGGTCATCCTCCCAGTCGGTGTCGGCGTGGGCTTCGAGGTAGTCGACCTGCGTGACGTCGTCGTACTCGGTGATCCACTCCTCGATTTCGGCGTTGGAGGCGTGGCCGAGCGGCATCCACTCGACCTCCAGAGCGATCTCCGCGGGCGAGGCCGGCGGGTCCGCGGTGATCTCGCTCGTGTTGGTGATCTTCGGGGCGTAGAGGGTCCCCTCGACGTCCATCGGGTCGTCGTAGCCGGGAATCTCCTCGTCGGCGACGAACTTGTAGATGCCCTTCGAGTCGCCGTCGGAGCAGCCGTACACCGTCTTGAGGTCGTTCTGGAAGTCCGGCGCCTCCCAGGAGGCGCGGCCCATCACGTAGTACTTGATGGGCTGGGGTGGGTCGCCGGCCGGGTCGCGGAAGTCGACGTGGTAGCCGTAGCGGTAGGGGTTCGGGTAGACGTCGTCGATGGGCGTCGTCGTGTTCGCGTCGGCGCTCTGGTCGTCCCGGTCGGCGCCGAGATAGTACGCGAGGAACTCGACGCCGGCCAGCGCGAACGCCCCCTGCGGGTACCACGACGAGTCGAGTTCGTCGTCGTCGACGTACTCCCCGACGACGCTGGGAATCGACGCCGGGTTCGGACGGTTCCAGAAGTGGGCGGCGCCGACGATTCCCACGCCGCTCTCGGCCTCGACCATGTCGCCCACCGTGTTGGTCAGAGAGACGCGTGGGTGTGAGTAGTTCTCCTCGGAGGAGACCATCGTGTTCCACGGCGTGCGGTCGCCGTAGCAGTTGATGCGCGTCCCGCCGAGGTCACGAAGCGCGTCGGTGTTCGCGAGGTTGAGGGCGTTCTCCAGGTCGGCCTCCCACTCGCCGTCGTCGGTCTGTTCGACGGGGATGCGCGAGACGTTCCCGGGGCTGTTCTCCCAGTTGGTGAAGAGGTACCCCTCGGTCCCCTCGGCGTCCGTGGGGACGAACTGGTTGCAGTCGGGGTTCGTCGCGGCCGCGCCGTACTGGGTGCCCTCGAAGCCGTCCATCGTGATGTCGAACTGGTCCGGCGTCTGCGTCACGCCGAGTCGCTCCTCGTCGTTGTTGATGGAGTCGCGGGCTTGGGCGAGAATCTCGAAGGTGTGTTCCGCCGACCGGACCTTCCCCTGTTCTTCGACGGTGGTCGGAATCGACACCTCCTCGAAGTCGTCGTTCGAGCCGTCCATCTCGAACTGGAAGCCGCTGAAGTAGCCGATACCGGCCCGGTCGTACGGCGGTTCGTTCGCCTTCGCCTCCGGCATCGGCTCGGAGTACTCGGGGACTGTGTCGTCGAACAGGTCGGGGTCGCGCGTCCCGGTGTAGGGGTGCTGGAGGCTGTGCAGGAGCGACCCGTCCGTGAAGACGAACGGCCCGGTTACCTCGGCCCCGAAGGAGGTGTTCGAGAAGCGCTTGAGCTCGCCCTTCACGCTCGGCGCACCCTCCGTGTCGGACTCGTCGATCTCGGTCTCGCTCGCACTCGCGGCCTCGCTCCCCGCGACGCTCGCACCGAGTGCTGCGGCTACCGAACTCGCCATCAGGTTACGTCGACTGAAGTCGACCATACCACGGCCGACTCGCCCACGTTTTATCAAATTTTTTACCGTTTTTGCCAACTGTGTCCACCCGCAGACAGTTGGGTGCGAGTGGCTGTCGGTCGCTCGCGTCTGTCAGAGTCCCTGTTCGGTCGCTCCCGCCCTGATCTCTTCGGCCTGTCCGCGGACCCACTCGACGTACTTCCGGATACGGTGTGGTTTCTTCCCGAAGAACGACGCGACCCAGTCGCGGTCGATTCCGGGTCGGGTGAGGAGGTAGACGGCGAGGACGGCCCGGCCGGCCCCGATGACTTCCGGAGGGACGCCACGCTCGCCGGTGCCGTCCTCGACGAACCCGTTCGTGCAGAAGTAGACGTCGGCGTACAGCCTCGCCGTCTCCGGGTCGTCGAAGACTACCTCGGCGTGCTCGGGCGCCTCGAACCGGTACCGTGGTTCGTCCGCGTCCGGCGGGGTGGTCTCGACGATGCGGACGTCGAGGACGTACTGCTCGTGTATCGATTCGTGGGCCGCCTCGTCTGTTCGGTGGTCCATGTTCGACATGTTCGGCCTCTGTCTCTCCACGTCCGTCGCGGTGGCCGTGGCCGCCAGTCCGGAGGGCTCCGACGCCGTCGCTACTGCACCCATCTATCCCGCGACCCCACTTTACCCTTGCCCCGGGTCGGTTGCGTCGCCGCGTCTCCGGGGGCGTCCGACGACGCCGTCCCGGTGTCCGTCGTCGCGTCCCAGTGTCCGACGTCGCCGTCCTGGCCTCCGTCGTCGAGTCGATGCAGAACGTGTCTCTGAAAAACAAAATTTTAAATCATCATACACAGATTGCTATCGTGGTTCACAACCATGACTGACGTAACCCTCGACGTGGCGAAGGAACTGATCGCTGCCGCCGAAGCACGCGCCGACGAAATCGACGTCCCGATGTGTATCGCCGTGATGGACGACGGAGCGAACCTCGTCGGCTTCCACCGGATGGACGACGCGCTGCTGGCGAGCATCTCCATCTCGCAGAACAAAGCGTACAGTGCCGTCTCGCTGAAACTGGACACGGAGACTGTCTGGGAGGTCTCACAGCCCGGCGAGTCGCTGTACGGCCTCGGAAACACGAACGACGGGCGCATCATCACGTTCGGTGGAGGGATTCCCCTCGAGTCCGACGGCACAGTGGTCGGTGGTATCGGCGTCTCGGGCGGCAGTGCCGAGGAGGACGTGGACGTCGCGTCCGCTGCCGTCGAGGCCTTCGAGTCCCTGTAGCGCAGCCGACCCACGGCACACTTCCTGACGACCGTCGGTTCCCGTCCGTCACACCAGCCGGCGACTCGGTCGACGCTCGGTCAGTCGACCGGCTTCAGCGGCGTCCCCTTCGCCAGTCGGGCCGCGTTCGAGCCGAGCGTCCGTGCGTCGCTCGCGGTCACCCCGGAGACGTCGAACAGGGGGCTGTCGTCGGTCAGTTGCTTGTGGTGGACGACCACCCGTGTGTCGTCGACGCTGACGCCGATTTTCAGCGCCGACTCCAGCGCCGCCCGATACGCGGTCGCGACGCTGTCGCCGTCGGCCCCGAACTCGACGAGCCAGGGGACACCTTCCTCCTCGAGGCCGTGTTCGAGAGACGCCACCCACTCCGGCTCGGTCTCGGGGTCGCCGAAGCAGCGGACGAGGATACAGGGGACCTCGTCGTCCTGGTCGACCGGTCCGCGACACTCGGTCATACGTGTCGTGGTACTGGTCACGAGAGTATATGAGTTCTCCCGGGGTCCGCAGCCGAGGCCCCGTCAGTTCGTCTTCGCGCGCGTCCGTTCGAGCGAAGTCGACAGCTCCGTGGGTAACTCGAAATCCAGGTACGACCCGCCCCCGATGTGCGAGAGGACGAGTCCGGTGGCGACGGCGTTCCGCGGACCCATCTCCCCCCGGACGTTCGCCCGCCCGCAGACGATGCCGTACTCCGCGAGCGCGTCGGAGATCATCTCGGGAATCTCGAAGTCCAGCGCGGACCGGCCGACCATCACGACGAACGGAATCTGTCGGATGCTCTCGGTCGGCGTGATGAGGTTGAGCGCCCGCTCGGCGTTCCTGACGAAGACCCGCCGCTTCGCTCGGCGGCGGATCCGCCGAACCTCTTCGGGGGACTTGTCGACCGGGACGGGTCGCATCCCGCCGTCGTCTTCGAGGAGGACCGTGCGTCCGAAGAGGCTCGGGTCGACCGGTTCGTCGAGGAAGTCGACGGTTCCGTCCTCCTCGCGGATGCTGAAGAGCGTCTGTACCTTCGCGGACGGGAACTTCTTGACCGCCTCGGCCAGGTCTCTGTCGTCGAGCCCGAGCTCGGAGTCGATGAGCATCGTGACCATGTCGCCGGCCCCCGAGAGGTGGATCGAGTCGATCCGCTTCTCGGTGTCCATGTACGCCGCGTCGGTCGACCCGCCGCCCATGTCGAGGATGGCGACGGGGACGTCCGTCCCCGGCGTCGTGAGCGACCCGAGGACGGCCATGTTGGCCTCGACGCCCTGGATGACCACCTCGGCGTCGAGTTCGGCCTCGATGCCGTCGGCGATCTGTTGCATCGGCAACTGCTGGGTCTTGACCATCGCGGCCAGCGCGACGGCGGTCTCCATGCTGAACTCGCCGGCGACCGAGCCCTGGACCTCCTGTGGGACGAGCGTGTCCACGGCGACGATGTCGCGAATCTCGATGCTGTCGACCGCCTGGCCGGTCACTTCCGCCATGCTGGCCCGCGCCCGGTTCAGCATCCCGCCGATGTTCGACCCGCTCTCGCCGCGGACGTCCGCGACCGGCCAGTTGTTCATCACCGTCTCCATGATCGCGTCGGCGCCCTCGTCGACGGACACCTCCGCCGTGGAACCACGTTCGTTGATTATCTGGAGCTTCCCGGCCGGGATGGTCCGCTCCTCGACGTCGCCGCTCGGGGTCTTGATGACGACTGCGGACTTGTTCCCCACGAGTGCCCGCGCGACCGGGATGATCTTCT
>NZ_JBEPXO010000100.1:0-12627 GCF_041641895.1 Salinigranum sp.
TCTTCCGATCTCGTGTTGACCGACGCGTCTATCGTCATCGCCGCCGTCTCGCTCGTCGTCGGCGCGGCGAGTCAGGACGTCATCGGGTCGCTCGTCTCCGGACTGTTCCTCGTCGCGGACCGCGACTTCAACGTCGGCGACTGGATCTCCTGGCCCGGCGGCGAGGGTACCATCGAGGCCGTCGACTTCCGCGTCACCCGCATCCGGACGGTGAACAACGAGACCATCACGGTGCCGAACACGGAGTTGACGACGAACGCGCTCACCCGGCCCTACGGACGAGAGCGATACCGAATCACCGAACAGCTCGACGTCGCCTACGACGACGACACCGAGCTGGCGCTGAAGACCCTCGTCGACACGGCGCGCGAGGACGACCGGGTGCTGGACGACCCCGCCCCGACGTCGCGCATCGTCGCCTTCGGCGGCACTGCCCCCACACTCCAGGCGGAGTACTGGGTGTCCGACCCGATGGACGTGAACCTGGTGGAGGTCAAATCCGACTTCCGCCGACGAGTGAAACGGCAGTTCGACGAGGCGGGGCTCACGCTGGGACCAGCGTCGGGACACGAACTCTCGGGGGAACTCGCGGTCGATGTGCGCGAGCGGACGGGCGGGGCCGCCGACGGAGGAGCGAGCTGAGAGACGATTTCTCGCGGCAGTTCGTCGCCTGCGGGCCGCAGAGAGGGCGTCGTTCCGACCGTGCGAAACGGCCTCAGATTCCTCCTCAGGGGGTCATGCGCGTCGCTGCGGGCGTCTCGCCGGGTTCGAAAGAGGAGGCTTAAGTAGCTCCATCAGGAAGTGGAGGCTACTATGGCGAACGGCAAGTACGCCGCGCGCAAACTCAAGCAGGACCGCCAGCAGCGTCGGTGGTCCGACTCGAAGTACGCGCGACGCGAACGCGGTCTCCGGAAGAAGTCGGACCCGCTCGAGGGTGCCCCGCAGGCGCGAGGCATCGTCCTCGAGAAGGTCGGAATCGAAGCGAAGCAGCCGAACTCGGCCATCCGAAAGTGCGTCCGAGTCCAGCTCATCAAGAACGGCAAGCAGGTCACCGCCTTCTGTCCCGGCGACGGTGCCATCTCGTTCATCGACGAGCACGACGAGGTCACCATCGCGGGCATCGGTGGCGCGAAGGGCCGCGCGATGGGTGACCTCTCGGGCGTGAACTACAAGGTCGAGAAGGTCAACGGCGTGTCGATGATCGAACTCGTACGCGGGAACGCGGAGAAGCCAGTCAGATGAGCGAGTCCGAGTCTCCCGAACCGGACGCACCCGCCGACAGCGAGGAGGCGCGTTCGAACGCCCTGCTGTTCGGCGTCTGGGACGTCTCCGAAATCGAGTACACCGACCCCTCGACGAAGCGGTACATCGCGGTGACCCCCATCGCCCACACGATGGGCCGCCACGCCTCGAAGCAGTTCAAGAAGTCGGAGATCAGCATCGTCGAGCGGCTCATCAACCGCCTGATGCAGACCGAAGAGAACACCGGGCACAAGCAGAAGACGATGAACATCGTCCGCGACGCGTTCGACATCGTCCACGAGCGCACCGAGGAGAACCCGGTGCAGGTGCTCGTGACGGCCATCCAGAACGCCGCACCCCGCGAGGAGACCGTTCGTCTGAAGTACGGCGGCATCTCCGTCCCGCAGGCCGTCGACGTCGCGCCGCAGCGACGGGTCGACCAGGCACTGAAGTTCATCGCCGAGGGGACTCTTCGCGGGTCGTACAAGACGAAACGGAGCGCCGCCGAGGCGCTCGCCTCCGTCCTCATCGGCGCGGCCGACTACGACATGCAGTCGTACGCCATCAGTCAGAAGGAAGAGCGCGAGCGCGTCGCCGCCGCCGCCCGCTAACGCGGCGCACCTCGACTCCGTCCGCGGTTCTCTCTTCTCGTCTCTCTCCCACCCAGAGCGACGCGGCTCCGGGGACACGTCGTCGTCCGCAGGTTTTTGTCACATCCGCGAGTCCTCGGACCATGTCGCCGTGGAGAACGGTCGCCAGCGTCGTCGCGGGACTCGTCGTCACCGTCGTGCTGAGCGTCGCGACACTCCTCGCGCTCCCGGTCGTGGGACTCGCCACGGCCGCAGTCGTCGGGCCCACGCTCCCGACGTGGCTGTTCGCGGCCCCGCTGGCGCTGTGTGGCGCCGGCGGCGGCGCGACCACCGGACGCTTGCAGCGGGGAGACGGGAGACGGTGTGCAGTGCTCGGGGGTGTCGCGGCGGCGCTCGGGCTCCTGGTCGTCGGCGTGGTGCTGGGGCTCGTCGCACTGGTGTTCCTCCTGGGGATGACGCCGGCGCACGGGGCGGAGCCGAATCTCGCGGAAGCAGTGCGGACCGTGGGAACACTCGGCGCCGGCGTCGGGGCCGTCACTGGGACGGTCTCGGGCAGTATCGGCGGCGTCGCTGGCTCCCACTGGAGGCGGCGGACCGACGCGTGAGGGCTCTCAGTCGGCGGCCTGCTGGTTCCGGATGCAGTACTCCCGGGTGACGTCGACGAGCGCCTTGCGGTAGTCGCTCTCGGTTGGGTCGTGACCCAGCGAGGCGAAGTGCGATTTGAACCGCTCGAGGTTCACCTGTGGTGCGTCGTCGGCGGCGGCGTGGGCGAGGTCGTAGAGGCGGTGGCCGGGGTCGAGGAGGTCGTGGCGTTCACAGAGCGCGAGCGCGAAGGCCGCGTTCACGGCAGTGATCTCGGGGTCGGCTGCGGGAGAGATGCGCCGCGAGTCGGGGTGTGGCGCGCTGGGGCGGTCCGACAACGCCGCCGCGAGCTGGGACTCGAAGAAGCAGACGAGCTTCCCCGCGGGCGCGACCGAGAGCGTGAGGTCGTCGGCGTAGATGTCCTTCATGTGGTTCGCGATCTGGTAGCAGTGGGCGAGTTTCCGGCGCTCGACCGACCGACCGGCGAGCGCGAGGAAGAGCGCCTCCTCGGTCTGCTGGACGTGCGAGGGGTGCGCTTCCTCGTACCGGGCCATGTGGGCGAGTTCGTGCAGGGCGAGTTCGCGCGCCATCGCGCTGGTCGCCGCCTGCTGTGAGATGTTGAGGACGTGGTGGTCGGGGTAGTGGCCCGCCCAGGTCCGCTCGTCGGGGTCCGTCTGGACGTGGACTCTGACGGGGAGGTCGAGCGAGAACTCGGTCTCGAACAGGTCGGCCGCACTCAGAAAGGGGTCCGGTGGACTGGACCCGAGTACCCGGATATCCATGCGTGTCAGTACCACGCGCCGGGCAGGTATGATTCTTCTGCCCCGCCGTCTGGCGGTGCGGGGGACGCCCGGCGGCCGTCGCGGGGCCAGTCGGCCGCCGTCGCCGAGTGGCGTGCTAAATACCGGCACACGCCCGCAACGTGGCTCCAGACCCCCGATTTCGTCTCCGGCAAAACACTACCCTTTTGTCCCTCCTGTCGGTAGGAGGCTGTAATGGGCCGACGAAAGAAGATCGTACAAGAGTGCGAGAAACTGATGGACAAACCGGAGCAGATCCGGAACATCGCCATCGCTGCGCACGTCGACCACGGCAAGACGACGCTCTCCGACAACCTCCTCGCGGGCGCCGGCATGATCTCCGACGAGACGGCCGGTCAGCAGCTCGCGATGGACACGAAGGAAGACGAACAGGAACGCGGCATCACCATCGACGCGGCGAACGTCTCGATGACCCACGAGTGGAACGACCAGAACCACCTCATCAACCTCATCGACACCCCGGGCCACGTCGACTTCGGCGGTGACGTGACGCGGGCGATGCGCGCCGTCGACGGTGCGCTCGTCGTCGTCGACGCCGTCGAGGGCGCGATGCCGCAGACCGAGACAGTCGTCCGGCAGGCGCTCCGCGAGGGCGTCAAGCCGGCGCTGTTCATCAACAAGGTGGACCGCCTCATCAACGAGCTCCAGGAGGGTCCCAAGGAGATGCAGGAGCGGCTCCTCGACGTCATCGCCGACGTCAACGAGCTCATCCGCGGCATGACCCAGGACTACGACGACCGCGACTGGACCGTCTCCGTCGAGGACGGCACCGTCGCGTTCGGGTCCGCCCTGTACAAGTGGGGCGTCTCCGCACCCTCGATGGCCGAGACCGGCGTCGGCTTCTCGGAGGTCATCGAGATGGAGCGCAACGACGAGCGGCAGGAACTGCACGAGCAGTCGCCGCTCTCGGACGTCGTGCTCGACATGGTCGCCGAGCACTTCCCGAACCCGCTCGAGGCGCAGCCCCGCCGCATCCCGACCATCTGGCGTGGTGACGACGAATCCGAACTCGCCCGACAGATGCGCGAGGTCGACGACGACGGCGACGTCGTCTTCATGGCGACGGACATCTCGATGGACCCCCACGCGGGCGAAATCGCGACCGGGCGCGTCTTCTCCGGCACCATCCGCAAGGGTCAAGAGCTGTACGTCTCCGGAACGGCGGGCAAAAACCGCGTCCAGTCCGTCGGTGTGTTCATGGGCGGCGAGCGCGAGGAACTCGACCGTGGTGTCCCCGCCGGGAACATCGCGGCCGTCACCGGCCTGCGAGACGCCATCGCCGGTTCTACTGTCTCCTCTGTGGAGATGACGCCGTTCGAGTCCATCGAACACATCTCCGAGCCGGTCATCACCAAGAGCGTGGAGGCGACCCGCATGGACGACCTGCCGAAGCTCATCCAGACGCTCCAGCAGGTCGCGAAGGAGGACCCCACCATCCGCGTGGAGATCAACGAGGACACCGGCGAGCACCTCATCTCCGGGCAGGGTGAACTCCACCTCGAGGTCATCACCCAGCGTATCCAGAAGAACCAGGGCATCCCGGTCAACACCGGTGAGCCCATCGTCGTCTACCGCGAGGCCCCGACGCAGGAGTCCCGCGAGGTCGAGGGCGTCTCGCCGAACCGCCACAACAAGTTCTACATCACCGTCGAGCCCCTCTCGGAGGACATCGTCGACGCCATCAAGCTCGGCGACGTCGCGATGGACATGCCCGAACTGGAGCGCCGCGAGGCGCTGCAGGAACTCGGCATGGACAAAGACACGTCCCAGGACGTCGAACACATGTTCGGGACGAACATCCTCATCGACGACACGAAGGGTATCCAGCACCTCAACGAGACGATGGAACTCGTCATCGAGGGGATGGAGGAAGCCCTCGAGGACGGCCCGCTGGCCGGCGAACCGGTCCAGGGTGCGCTCCTCCGACTCCACGACGCCCGCCTTCACGAGGACACCATCCACCGGGGTCCGGCGCAGGTCATCCCCGCGGTTCGGGAGGCCGTCCACCGCGCCCTCATCGACGGCCAGGTGAGGCTGCTCGAACCCATCCAGGACGTCCGCATCGACGTCCCCTCGGAGTACATGGGCTCCGCCTCCGGTGAGATTCAGGGCCGCCGCGGCCGCGTCGACGACATGTACCAGGAGGGTGACCTCATGGTCATCGAGGGCATCGCGCCCGTCGAAGAGATGATCGGCTTCTCCTCGGACATCCGCTCGGCGACCGAGGGCCGGGCCTCCTGGAACACGGAGAACGCCGGCTTCCGCGTCCTCGCGGACAACCTCCAGACGGAGAAGATCACCGAGATTCGCGAGCGGAAGGGCATGAAGCTCGAACTGCCGCCGTCGGTCGACTACATATAGACCGCGCGACCGACGCGTCGACGGGCCAGCCACGCGGCGTCGGCCCCTCGTCTCTCTCTTCTCGACTGCGACTCCCGAGGTGCCGACCGGCCGGTGCGCCGGGACGAACACGCGACCCCTCACAGCGTCGCGACGACGGCGCGAGACACCGACGGCGAGACCGTCCACAACCGACGGAGGCTTATACCGCGACACAGAACACCCTTCCACAATGCGAACGGGCACGTACTCCCCGAACCGCATCGGCACGGAGCGACGACCAGCGGGCTCCCTGCCGGGGACAACAGGGGGGGACCGAACCCTCCTGCGGGACCGGGGAGGTGGGCGACGGTGAGCCACTCCACGGACGAGTCAGCGGACGTGCCCTCTCGGGAGGCGGAGACGGACGGCGGCGAGCGTCCACAGGCACACACCGTCCGCCTGGAACTTGCCGACGAGCCGGGGCAGTTGCTCGCCGCGCTCAAGCCCATCGCGGACAACGGCGGGAACCTCCTCTCGATTTTCCACGAGCGCGGGAACATCACCCCCCGCGGCCGCATCCCCGTCGAGGTCGACCTCGAGTGCCCACCCGACCGGTTCGAGAGCATCGTCGACGCGCTCAGGGGAGAGGGCATCAACGTCATCCAGGCGGGTGCCGAGCGGTACGGGGAAGAACTGAGCATCCTCCTCGTCGGACACCTCGTCGACACCGACCTCTCGGACACCCTCCACCGACTCGAGGAGTCGACGGCCGCCTCCCTGTCGGACCTTGCGCTCTCGGCCCCGGAGGGCACCGACGAACCGTCGAGCGCGCGGCTTCGCCTGGCGACGAGGCCGGGACAGGCCGAGGAGGCGCTCGCGTCGGTCCGCGCCATCGCGGCGGAGAAGGACCTCCACGTCGTCGAACCGCTGACGGAGGGGGCGCAATGAGCCTGCGACTGGCGGTCCTCGGCGCAGGCGCCGTGGGCGGGAGCGTCGTCGAACTCGCAGCGGAGTACGGCCACCGCGTCGTCGCCTTCGCGGACTCCTCCTCGGGACTCGCCGACGCCGAGGGCATCGACGCCGAGGCCGCCCTCGACCGGAAGAACCGCGAGGGCGTCGTCGGCGACGACGACCCCGACGACGTGCTCGCGGCCGACTACGACGTCCTCGTCGAGGCGACGCCGACGACGCTCGGCGACGCCGACCCGGGCTTCTCGCACTGTCTGGCCGCCCTCGAACGCGACCGGCACGTCGTGCTCGCGAACAAGGGTCCGGTGGCCGAGCGCTACGCCGACCTCCGGGCCGCGGAGGAAGACAGCGCCGGCGACGTCCTGTTCGAGGCGACCGTCGGCGGGGCGATGCCCGTCCTCTCGACCGTCGCCGACTACGGCCCGCGGCACATCTCTGCGGCCCGCGGCGTCCTCAACGGGACGGCGAACTTCGTCCTGTCGCGGATGGCCGCCGAGGGACTCGGGTACGAACACGTCCTCGCGGAGGCACAGGACCTGGGTGTCGCGGAGGCGGACCCCTCCTTCGACGTCGAGGGGACCGACGCGGCGCTGAAGTGCGTCATCGTCGCGAACGTCCTCAGCGAGGCACGCGGCGGCGACACCTACACGCTGGCAGACGCCGAGGTGGAGGGAATCAAGCACATCCCCGGGAGCGCGCTCGACCTCGCGACCGAGGACGGACGGACCATCCGCCTCATCGGCGAGGCCACGCCCGAGCAGGTACGCGTCGGGCCGCGACTCGTTCCCCAGCACGGGGCGCTCGCGGTGACCGGTACCCAGAACATCGTCCAGTTCGAGACCGAACACGCGGGACAGTTGAACGTCAGCGGCCGTGGCGCGGGCGGCCCGGAAACGGCGACGGCCGTCCTCGCGGACGTCGCCCGACTCGACAGGTAGCGTCGCGGCAGCGGAGAGGTCACGCGGGAGCGTCCCCGACGTGTCGCCGAGGGTGACACTGTTCGCGAACCGGACCCGAACGGTGACACTGTCCACGACCCCGAAAAAACGTTAACCGGGTGGCGGCGCTGGTATCAGCGATGGGTTCGAACCCTCTAGCAGCGGGGCCAGTCTCCTTCGCGCGGGCAGTGTTCGGCGCCGTCCGGGACGAGAACGTGTCGTTCATGGCAGGCAGTCTCGCCTACTACGGGTTCGTCTCGCTCGTCCCCTTCGTCGCTCTCAGCTTCCTCGCGCTCGTCGTCGTCGGGGGCGAGTCGCTCGCGCGGACCGTCGCTCGCCTCACCCGGTCGACGCTGTCGCCGACCATCAGCGCGTTCCTCAGAGAGAACGTCCTCAATGCCGCCGTCTCCGGGACGGTCGGCGCGTCGGTCGTGGGAGTTGTGACCCTGCTGTGGGGGGCGCTCCGCCTGTTCCGCGGGCTGAACACGGCGTTCGAGGAGATATACGACACGGCGGCGGACCCCTCGTTCGTCGACGGGGTCGCCGACGCGCTGGTCGCGCTGGTCACGATTCCCGTCGCCCTCGTGGTGGTGGTGGTCGTCACCGCGGCCGTCTCGCTCGTCGGCCTCGCCCGGGTTCCCGGGGGGACGGTGGTCCTCCTCGTCTGTTGCCTGGCCGTCGTGTTCCTGCCGCTGTACTACGTCTTCCCCGACGCCGACGTCTCGGTCCGGGAGGTCCTCCCCGGCGTCGTCGTTGCGGCGTTCGGGTGGATGTTGCTCCAGCAGCTCTTTCAGGCGTACGTCGTCCTGACGTCGCGGTCGGCCGGGAGTGCCATCGGTGCCGTCATCCTCTTTCTCACCTGGCTCTACTTCGCGGGGGTCGTCCTCCTCGTCGGGTGTGTGGTCAACGCCATCCACGGCGGATACTACGGGACGGAGCCGAGCGGGTGACCGGCGCTGGAATCGACGGGAGGCGGCGGGGCCTCGTACCCGTCGGGCCGGCGAGCGAAGTGGGACGACCGTGGCGCGTGCGGACGGGGCACAAACCGCCTGACAGCGCCGGAATCGGCCGTGTGACGTATCGAAATCGTTTTACGGGTCACAGGCAAAAGCTTCCCACAGAGCGCCTTAGCGCGTGACTTCACCATGAGTGACAAACCGCACCAGAACCTGGCCATCATCGGCCACGTTGACCACGGAAAGAGTACGCTGGTCGGCCGCCTCCTGTTCGAGACAGGCTCCGTACCGGAGCACGTCATCGAGCAGTACCGAGAGGAGGCCGAGGAGAAGGGCAAGGGCGGCTTCGAGTTCGCCTACGTGATGGACAACCTCGCCGAGGAGCGCGAGCGTGGCGTCACCATCGACATCGCCCACCAGGAGTTCGACACGGATCAGTTCTACTTCACCATCGTCGACTGCCCCGGCCACCGTGACTTCGTGAAGAACATGATCACGGGTGCCTCGCAGGCCGACAACGCGGTGCTCGTCGTCGCCGCCGACGACGGCGTCGCGCCCCAGACCCGCGAGCACGTCTTCCTGGCCCGGACGCTCGGGATCAACGAGCTCATCATCGCGGTCAACAAGATGGACGTCGTCGACTACTCCGAGGACACCTACAAGGAGGTCCGCGAGGAGGTCCAGAAGCTCCTCAAGCAGGTCCGCTTCCGCTCGGAGGACGCGACGTTCGTCCCCATCTCGGCGTTCGAGGGCGACAACATCGCCGAGGAGTCGGACAACACGTCGTGGTACGACGGTCCGACGCTCCTCGAGGCCCTCAACGACCTGCCCGAGCCGGAGCCGCCGACGGACGCGCCGCTCCGCCTCCCCATCCAGGACGTCTACACCATCTCCGGTATCGGGACGGTCCCGGTCGGTCGAATCGAGACCGGGACGCTCAACCCCGGCGACAACGTCTCCTTCCAGCCGTCGGACGTCGGCGGCGAGGTGAAGACGGTCGAGATGCACCACGAGGAGGTCGACCAGGCCGGCCCCGGTGACAACGTCGGGTTCAACGTCCGTGGCGTCGGCAAGGACGACATCCGCCGTGGCGACGTCTGTGGCCCCGCCGACGACCCGCCGACGGTCGCCGAGACGTTCAAGGCGCAGATCGTCGTCATGCAGCACCCCTCGGTCATCACCGCCGGCTACACGCCGGTCTTCCACGCCCACACGGCGCAGGTCGCGTGTACCATCGAGGCCATCGACCAGAAGATCAACCCCAAGACGGGCGAGGTCGCAGAGGAGAACCCCGACTTCATCAAGTCGGGTGACGCCGCCGTGGTGACGGTGCGTCCCCAGAAGCCCCTCAGCATCGAGCCGTCCGGCGACATCCCCGAACTCGGCAGCTTCGCCATCCGCGACATGGGTCAGACCATCGCCGCCGGCAAGGTGCTCGAGGTAACCGAGCGATAACCGATGCAGCAGGCACGCGTCCGACTCGCCGGCACGAGTCCCGAAGACCTCGACTCCATCTGCGGCGACGTCCGCGAAATCGCCAACAAGACGGGGGTCAACCTCAGCGGACCGATCCCGCTGCCGACGAAGACGCTGGAAGTGCCGACCCGTAAATCCCCGGACGGGGAAGGGACCGCCACCTGGGAGCACTGGGAGATGCGTGTCCACAAGCGTCTCATCGACATCGACGCCGACGAACGCGCGCTGCGGCAGCTGATGCGTATCCAGGTCCCTAACGACGTCTCCATCGAGATCGTCCTCGAGGACTGAAGCGCTAAGGCACCTTCACCTCTCTCGAGTTCTCTCTTGTCCAGACCGACCGTGAGCGGTCGCGCTACGTCGGCCTGACGCTCGTGGTCTGTGCCTCGTACAGCCGACTGTACTGTCCGGAGCGGGAGATGAGCGCGTCGTGCGGGCCGCTCTCGACCACCTCGCCGTCGTCGAGGACGTAGATACGGTCGGCGTGTCGAACGGTCGAGAGTCGGTGCGCGACGACGACGACGGTGTACTCGTCGCCGAGGTCGGAGATGACGTCGAGGACGTCGCTCTCGAGAGTCGCGTCGAGTTCGCTCGTCGCCTCGTCGAGGAGGATGACCCGGGCGTCGGTCAACAGCGCTCGCGCGAGCGCGACCCGCTGGCGCTGCCCGCCGGAGAGTTGTACCCCGTCCTCACCGAGGACGGTCTCGTAGCCGTCGGGGAGTGCAGGCAGGAACTCGGTGACTCGGGCGGCACGAGCGGCCCGTTCGACCGCCTCGTCGCTCGCGTCGGGAGCGGCGATGGTGAGGTTCCGTCGGAGCGTGTCGTCGAACACGTAGGGGTGCTGCTCGACCACCGCCAGTCTCGCCCGCCACTCGGTGGTGTCGAGCGTCGACAGCGGCCGGCCGTCGATGCGGACGTGGCCGCTCGTCGGGTCGTACAGCCCGGCGAGCAGCGAAAGCAGCGTCGACTTCCCGGCGCCCGACCCGCCGACGAGCGCGACGAACTCCCCGCGCTCGACCGTCAGTGAGACGTCTCTGAGGACTGGTTCGCGAGCCCCGTCGTAGGCGAACGTGACGTGGTCGAACGCCATCGAACCGACCGGCTGTGCGACCGGTGCCCCTTCGGTACGTTCGCGGCGGCGGTCGACGGCACCGACGAGGTCGTTCGTCCGGACGAGGTGCGGGAGTTGGCCGTCGAGCTTGTACACCCGGTGCGTCAGGTCACTGAGCGTCGGGGCGAGCCGAAACACCGCGAGCAGGAAGACGCCGAGCGCACCGAGCCCGAGACCGACGTACGCCAGCGCGACGTAGAGAACGACCAGGACGGCGAGGACGGTCAGGGCACGGTAGAGGTTCTGGACGGCCGCCTCGTTCCGCCGGAGTCGGACGCTCGCGGCGGCCTGTTCGGCGAGTGCATCCTCGAACTCCGCCGAGAGGTCTGACGCCGCGCCGAACAGCTTCACCTCGCTGTTCCCGTGGAGGACTGCGCCGAGGACGGACTGGACGCGCTGGTCGGCGTCAGCGACCCGGCTCCCGACGCCGTACGCCGGCTCGATGACGTACCGGACGAAGACGGCGACGAGGCCCAGGAGTGCGAGCGCGACGGCCGCCAGGAGTGGCGAGACGATGACGGCGACGCCGAGATAGACGACGGCGAGGAGGACCTGCTGGAGCGCGACGACCATGTTCTTGATGCCCTTCGCGCCGCGCTCGATGCGGGTGATGACGGCGTTCAGGAGTTCGTCGGAGCCCGTCTCGTCGAAGTACGACATCTCGGCGTCGAGGAGGGCGGCGAACAGTTCGCTCCGGAGGTGGCGGACGTACAGAATCTGGAGTCGGTCACGGGACCACTGCACCACGAACCCGAGCGCGTGTCGGAGCGTCAGGACGAGTGCGACGCCACCGACGACAGTCGCGAGCGTCATCTCGACTCCGATGGCGGCGTAGACGGACGCGAAGGCGGCGACCCGCTGGTCGCTCGAGTTCGTGACGTCGCCTCCGGCGGCGATTTCGAGCACGGGGAGCAGGAAGCCGAGCCCGATGCCTTCCAGAAGGGCGGCGAGGACGCTCCCGACGACGATGAGTCCTGTCAAGAGCGGACGGAAGGTCGCAATTCCGTAGAGCACACGCCGACGCTCTTCGGCCGAAAGCTCGGTCGGATCGCTCATGTGCCGTCACCACGCGGCGGTGGAGGCGGTGAGCGACGACCGCTTCCGAACGACGAGACGAGGCGGTCGTCTCCGAGAGACTGGATGGGAGGAATCGAGCGGGTCTGACAGACAGAGAGAGGCGACCACGGCCACACGCGAGGCGCGGTCGGAGAGGCGAGCGGGAGACACATATCGGATGCTGGGAGGAGGGAGCGAGGCATTGTTATTGGTCGACGAACGGTCGTTAACGACGCCATAGCGGGCGTGGTACCGACGGACGAAGCGAGCGACGGATGCGTCTGGGGGCGTTCGCAGTGGCGGCCTCGACGTCGAAGCGACTCGTAGACCGTCGATGAAACAGAACGCTCAAGTGCCGTGCCGGACTTTCGTCGAGTGCGGGCTCGTAGATCAGTGGCAGATCGCTTCCTTCGCAAGGAAGAGGCCCCGGGTTCAAATCCCGGCGAGTCCACTTATAAATTCAATCACCATACTGCGGCAGGGGCTTTATATTCTATTGCTGGAAGAGTTCGTTATGATTCGTGTCGGGGGTGTTCGCTGGCTTGCGATTCGTGGATTTAACTC
>NZ_JBEPXO010000101.1:0-12524 GCF_041641895.1 Salinigranum sp.
TGCCACGCAGGAGGTGACGAGAACGTCCCGTGGGACGGTACGCCGCGACGGGAGCGGGCTAGTCCTCGTAGGTGTCTCGGAGTTCGGCGACGTGGTCGCCGAGGCGCGAGAGCGCGGCGTCGGGGTCGAGGTAGCCCTCGTTGTACTCGTAGTAAATCTGCTCGGCGGCGTCGATGAACTCCGTGACCGCCTCCGGCGTCTCGTCTTCGGCGTCGCTCATGTCTGCACTCTCGGCACCCGGCGTGTTGGTCGTTTCCCTCTCCGCTCGGCCACGTGGGGTCCCGACAGGCCCGTCAGGGGAGCGTCGTCCGAACCGGTCCCCGGGAGGAACTGGGGTCGGTCGGCCCGTCCGGCCAACCGAACCGACCAGTCGCCGGTGGGACGTCGCGTCCCCGAGTCTCCCGGAGGCCGTGTCCTCCGGCAGGTGCCGTGCGTTTATATTCTCCCGAACGGTAGCAGCCGGTATGACCGCTCTCTCGTTCGACGAACACGGTGTCGACGTCGTCTACCAGGGAACGGACTTCCGACTCGAACGGGACCTCATCGAGGAGGCCCTCGGCAAGCCCTACCCGAACGTGACCGACCACGAGGTGCTGAAAATCGTCGAGAAGAACCCGCACCTGTCGGGCGAACCGCGTCGGATACAGGACATCCTGCGGACGTGACCGCCGCGTCCCGCGCCGTCGACGTCTAGACCGACCGGCCCGACGCTCGCGACGTGCTCGAAGAGAGCTGTCGGAGTCGTTCTTCGGCGGCGACGCGGAGGATAGAGCCCGCGATTTCGGCGCCGCCCGACAGCGGGTCGAGCGTCGTCTCGCCGCGGCGCTCGCTGTACTCGATCTCCAGTTCCGTCACGCGATAGCCGCGCATCACGGGTCGGAGGAGCAACTCCGCCGAGAGCCCGGTGTTCTCCGTCCACGTCACCTCGTCGATGACCTCCTTCCGGTAGGCACGCATCCCCGTCGTCGTGTCGTTGAGACGACGGCCTGCGAGCAGGGAGGCACCGAGGGCGAACGCCTGGTTGCCGAGGCGGTTGAACCGCGGCATCGTCTCGGCACCCTTCGAGAGGCGGTCACCGGAGACGACGTCGTACCCCTCGTTGATGGCGTCGAGGAAGTCCGGGAGTCGCTCCATCGGATAGGTGTCGTCGCAGTCGGTGGTGACGACGACGGGTCGGTCGGGCGCGAGCACCGCCTCGCGGACCGCCACTCCGTACCCCTGTGGTTCCTGTTCGATGACGCGAGCACCGTGCTCGCGGGCGACGTCCGGTGTGCGGTCGGAAGAGCCGTCGACACAGACGACCGATGCCCGGCCGTCGGTCACCCGGTCGATGTCCGTCAGGACGTGTTCGATGGCCTCCTCCTCGTTGTACGTCCCCATCACGACTGCGACGTCGTCGAAGGTGTACGTCATTGCTCCTCGGTTACGTGGGGAGTGATTTGAAGGTTTAGGTTCACCGAAAAACGTGGCGTTGCGTTTACATTACGGGGTGGTCTCGCCGCCCGAACTCAGCGCCGTCGCACGGCGGAATCCCAGGTACAGGAGCACACACCCGGCGAGGCCCGTCGCCAGGAAGTCGAGCGGCCAGTGCCACGGGAACCGTGGCGGTGGGTCGCGGACGCTCCCGGGCAGTGCCCACAGCGCCGGGATGTACCAGTAGAGGTACGCCACGAGGTAGAACCCCCCGATGACGAGCCAGAGCCACTCGGTCCGTTCGAGCCACGCTCGGAACATATGAACGAGTTGACACCGGACCGCCCTAAGTCTACGTGTCCCCGGGGTCGACGTCGGCGTCGACGACCCGAGGTGGTGTCGACCGGCGCCTCCAGACGATATACCCACCGACAGCGACGAGTGCGGCGAGAGCGAGTCGCCGCAGCGACGCGCGGCGAGAGCGATTCTGCCCCGTCGTGTCCCGCCACTCGACCGCCCGCGCGTCGACGTACGCGTCGATGGACTCCTCGTCGACCACCTCGAAGGAGGCCGACCCGGCGAAGTCGAACGGCGCGAGTAGCGACTCCAGGAGGTCGACGAACCCTTCGGCGTCCGCGCGCGAGGCCCACTCGTACAGTTCGAGGAACTCACCGGGGCGCTCGCCGGCGAGCCACAGTTTGCGTCTGAAGCCGGGCATCCCTGCGAAGAAGGGCGTGGCGACGTTCGCGAGCGGGTCGAACAGGACGTCGCGAACCGTCTCGCCGGTCTCTCGTCCCCTCACCTCCATCGTGAAGACGAGCACGACACGGTCGGGAGCGTCGTCGTGTCCCGCGAGTGCCGTCTCGCGGTAGACGACGAACGCGTCGCCGTTCGGCGACTGGAGGACGTCGCCGAGCCGACTGCGAGGGAACCGAACGCTCCCGTCGAGCAGATACCGGGCGGAACGCAACGCGGCGCGGGTGAGCGTGAGGACGGTGTTCGGGGTCATGGTGTGTCGCCGACCGAGTGCGGCACGGGCCGCCAGGGGCTCGGAGTTCGGCCCCTCACGTTTGTCGACAACTGACATAACGGTTGGTACGGAATCCCGCCGGACGAACCTCCCTCTCCGACGTCGGGCGAGCGATAGATAGTATCAATATCACGTTCGTCGATTGACGTGTAGAGGTGAGTGGATGGTGCTACGCGCGCGACGGTGGCTGTCGGAACTGTGGGAGTGGCTGGAGTCGATGCTGGGCGGTGGCGAACCGGACGAGTCGGACCTGGACGTGCACGTCGAGGTGACCCTTCGAGCCGTCGTCGACGCAGTCGTCCCCGAGACGCCCGAACTCGCCGACGAGTTCGGGCCGGAACACGTCCCGGGCGGACTCGCCGTCGGGATGGAGGAGTTCCTCGTCACGTTCGTCGACGACCTCTTCCAGTTCGGCTTTCCACACGTCGGGACACGGGGGAACCTCCCGCTGACGGCCCCGCTGGTGGAAGTCCTCGACGCGGCGGCGGACGCGCTCGTCGCGCACGGCGACAACGAGGCCGAACCGGACGTCGAACGGGCGGTCGAACTGCTCGGTCCGGGAGACCCACCCGCCCGTCGCGTGAGGCGAGTCGCGGGGACGTTCGCGTCGCTGGCGCGGCAGGACCGACTACGTGCGCTTGGCGCCCTCGACGAGTTCGAACTCCGCGTCGCGCCGTTCGGCCACGGCCTGTTCGAGTTCGACGCCGGCCTCGTCGGCCAACTCGTCGTCGGCTTCGCGGAGATGATATACTACAGCGAGTGGGCGGGCTACGACGACTTCTCGCTCCCGCCGAGCGAGCGGACCCACCCGAACGACCCCGCCGCGGTTCAGAGTTGGCGGCAGACCGGCTACCCGGGGGTCGCCGACGGCTACGCCGCCCTCCGCGGCTACCTCGGACGGGAGGGGAGCCCGCTCGGCGCGGGCGACGTCTGGACGACCATCGACGGAGGGGTCGCCGTCGTCCGCGAGTCGGGCAGTTTCCGCGAGAACGACTACGACACGATCGGGTACGAGGAGCCCTACCCGGAGTGAGTGCCGATGGTCGCCTCACACTACGACGTGGTCGTCGTCGGCGCGGGCGGAGACGGCCCCGTGGCCGCCTGGAAACTCGCCGAAGCCGGACGCTCCGTACTCCTCCTCGAGGCGGGACCGTTCTACGGCAACGCACAGTGGCCGGACCCGAACGAACAGCCCGGCGGGGAGTCGTCGTCGAGCGTCGACGACCTCAGTGGGGCGTTGCTCGACGAACAGTTCACCACGCGCGAGCTGGAGATGATACGGAAGCTCGTCTTCGGGCCCGCCGACCACGAGCGAGGGTTCTGGCTCCGGAAGTTCCCGGGTGACGGAGCTATCCTGCAGTGTGCGGGCGTCGGCGGGACGACGCTGCACTACACTGGCTGTCACCCCCGAGCGTACCCGGCTTCGGTCGACGAACAGCCGCACTGGCCCATCGACTACGCCGACCTCGTTCCCTACTACCAGGAGATAGAGGCGATGTGCGAGGTGACGCCCGCCCCCGTAACCGCAAAGGAAGAGCTGTTCTTCCGCGGCGCGGCCGCCGCCGGATGGGACCTCGTCGACGGGCTGAACGTCACCGACCCCGGCTACCGACCGCAGCCGAACGCCATCCGTCAGCCCGACCCGCGCCTACACGTCGACGCGGGGTACGACGGTGACTTCAGCTACCCCGACGTCGCGGGCGACACGCTCGCGCTCGGGAGCATCGCCGGGCACCCCTTCCCCCGCGGGGCACCCTACGAGGAGAAGGCGAAGCGCGCGAGCAACGTCAGCTTCGTCCCCGCGGCGCTACGCACGGGCAACGTCACAGTCCGACCGAACGCGTTCGTCACGGGAATCGAGACAGAGATGGGCGGGAGTGACCATCCCGAGGCGACGGGCGTCCGGTTCAGGGACACGTGGTCGGGCCGGGTCGAGTCGGTGAACTGTGAGGTGCTCGTCCTCGCCGCGGGCGCCATCGAGACGCCCCGGCTCTGGCTGAACGCCGGCCTCCCGAAGAACGAGTGGGTCGGCCGCGGCATGACCATCCACTTCGGTGACAACGTGATGGGGCTGTGGGACGCCGCCGACCTCGAATCGACCATCGGCCGCGACACCGTCGACCAGTTCCAGGGGCAGGACATCGCCGCGCGGTTCGACTACCCGGGGCTGGGAATGCTCCAGACGGTCGGGACCGCGCCCGGCATCGGTGCTATCCTGGGGTTCGGGTCAAGCGCGTCCGGCTTCGCCTTCCAGAACGACCCCGACGACGCGCCGTGGGACACCGTCGGCCGCCTCGCCGGCTCCGACCTCAAGCGGTTGCTCTCCGGCTACCGACGGACGCTGCAGGTACTCGTCGTGAGCGACGACCGTCCCCACCGACGAAACGGCGTCACCGTCGCTCCCGGCGTCGAGGACGAACACGGACCCATCCCGCTCGTGAACTACGAGCCGAGCACGGGCGACAGACAGCGACGTGACCGACTCGCGGAGGTCGCCGCGGAGATTCTCCGGGCAGCGGGCGCCTCACACGTCCACCGCTCGGACTCGCCCCCAACCGCGCTGCACGTCCACAGCACGATGGCGATGGGGAAGGTGGTCGACGAGGCGTGTGAGGCGTACGACGTCGGCCGGTTGTTCGTCGCCGACCACAGCGCGCTGGCAAACGGGGTGGGCGGCGCGAACCCGACGAACACGGGGCAGGCACTCGCCGCGCGGACCGCCGACAGAATCGTCGAGCGGTACTTCTGACTCCGGCCCGCTCAGCTCAGTCCGCGGTCGTCGGGTGCGTCCTCGAGCGCCTTCGCACGGTCGACGAGGTAGTCCATCATCTCGCGGGCCGTGTCGCCGACCGTGCCGAGGTCGTCCGTCGACTGGCCGCTGACGCGGACCGAGAGGTCGTAGAGGTCGAGTTCGACGGTCGGGACGGTCTCGTCGCCGTGGTCGCCGTTGCCCTCCTCGTCGTGGGTCGGCGGGGTGGTGTTCTCGATGCTCCCGTGTCGGTCCTCGTCGTCGTCGTCGACGGCGACCGACTCCACGTCCGCTGCCGAGTCGGTGTCGGCGTCGTCGGTGTCGTCAGCGTCGTCGGCGTCTACGCGCCGCCCGGTGGTCGCGTCGTCCGCGTGCTCGGAAGTCATACGGCCCCTCTCCGCCGGGTGACACAAAAATCACTCGCCCTCGGCACGCGAACCGAACGCCCGTTCGTCGAGACGGGCCGTCACGTGGTCGGCGAGTACCTCCAGGTTCTCCGTGTCCTCACGGTTGTACGAGACGAGCGTGTCGAGCGCCGCGTCGTCGCCGCGTTCGTACTGCCGCCAGAGGCGGACGGCGTCTCGCCCCGAGAGGTCCGGACGGTCCCGGTCGATGCCCACCTCGCCCTCGATGGTCTTCAGTCCGCCCGTGAGTCCGACCGACCGGCAGGCGTACATGAGGTCTAAGTGCGGGTAGTCCAGGTCCACGTCGAACGACGTCTCGAGGAAGGGGACGTCGAACCGGGCGCCGTTGAACGTCACGAGCAGGCCCGCGTCGGCGAACACCTCCTCGAGGGCTTCGGCAGTGAGGTTGTCGCCCGCGACGAGCGTCGTCGTCTCGCCGTCGCCGTACACCGAGACGGTCGTCACGGTGTCGCGGTGGTGGTCGAGCCCGGTCGTCTCGATGTCGAAGAACCGGGCGTCGTCGCGGAAGCTCTCGTAGAGTCGCCACCGCTCGTTGTCGGGGAAGGTCCGCGCGAAGTACGCCGTGTCGCGGTCTTCGAGCCGTGGACGGGCCTCGTCGATGAACGCCTCGATGCGCTCGGCCGTCGTCGGTCCGACCCCGTCCACCTCGCGGTGGAAGTCGTCCCACTCGCGGACACCGTGGTTCCACAGCCGTCGTTCGGTCGTCTCACCCACCCCGCGAACCGGGATGAAGGAGTTCTCGACGCGCATGCGCGGAGGAGAGAGGCGGACGGGCCTAAATCTCTCGTTCTGCTGGCTCACGACTCCAGAACCACTCACTCGAACGTGAGCACCAGTCCGAACTCTTCGAGGAGGAACTGCTGACCGACTCCTGCACCTTCGAGCCGATTGAACGCCCGCTTGACGACGTGTCCCGGATAACCGTCGTCGACGAGTTCGGCGAGAGAGACGTTTATTCGGCCGACATCGTCGGCCAGTTCGCGGATGGCCGCCTCACACTCGCGGAGACGCTCGGCGTCGACTGGCACCTCGAAGAGGTCCGCGTTGCCAGCGAGCAAATCGTCGGACTCGTCGAACCAGACTTGCCCGGTCTGGAGGTCGATCAGGTAGAGGTGGAGCCGTCGGTCGAAGCGGTTCCGCGCGAACGTCTCGTCGAGGAGGCGCTCGGGGACGTCCTCGTCCCAGCCGGTCGGTGACGCGAGCGCGAGCACCGTGTGGGCGTCGTCGCTGCCGATGGTCCGAACCACGCGCGTGACCACGTCGAGGAGGTCGTCGACAGTCGCGGGACGGACGTCGAAACCGTTGCGAGCGTAGGCTTCGAGGTGACTCACCACGCTCGCTTCGAGGACGAGTTGTCGCTGTCGTCCGAGTCCGAGGTAGCGCGACCGGCGGAGTTCGAATCTGACGCTCCGGTTCGCGGGATACGCGTCGAACTCACCGTCGGCCCCGAGGTAGTCGCGGAGGCGGGGCACTTCGTCGCGGCGGCTGACTGCGCCGTCCCACGTCGCCGCCGACACCTCGACGGTCCCCTCGGACGTGTTGAGGCGCGTCGCCTCGTGGACGCTGATGTCGAACCGCCCGAGGTAGTCGAGTTCGAAGAGACGCGCTACGGCTGTGGTGACGACTTCCTCTCCGGCTCGTTCACCGGTGGCTGGGAACGAGTCCGTCAGCGCCTCGACCCGGGCGGTCAGGTCCGCCTCACGCTCGTCGAGACGCGCCTCCGCGTCGGCGATACGCTGACGCTCACGGCGTAGCGCGGTGATGCTCTCCGTGACCGCGTTGTGTTGCTCGCGGAGCGCGTCGAGTTCGTGTGAGACGAGCGAGGCGGTCTCGTCGTGCAGGAGCCCACCGTCGGCCAGCGCCTTCTCGTGGGCGGTTTCGAGTTCCGCGATGCGGCCGGTGAGACGCTCGTCCAGCCGGCTCGCGTGGTCGATTCTGCCGGCGAGTTCCGAGACGGCGCGTTCCTGTGCCTCCTTGAGTTCGGCCGTCTGCGCGCGGAGTGCGTCGAGCTCTGCCTGGACCTCGCCCGGAACCTCTCCGGTACCTCCGAGGTCGGCTTCGACCGTTCTGAGCCGAGCGTCGACGGCGGACTGTCGCTCCGCGAGCGTCCGGTCGAGGTCGGCCGCCATCGACTGCACCTCCCGCTCGATGGCCTCCTGTATCGCCTTGCGTTCGTCGGCCGAGTCGGCGACGGCGGCGATGGCTCGCTCGATAGAGTCGACCAGCCCCGAGGGGTTGTGTATCTCGACGTACAGCTGGACGGCCCGCTTGATCTTGTCGAGCCGGGCGTCGTAGCGGTTCACCAGCTGTTTCAGCACGTCCCGCTGGACCGTCGGGTCGTCGAGGAGCGTGTCGAGGTCGTCCAGCTGGGTGGAGTGGTACTCCTTCGCGAGGGTGTACACCTCGCCGTCCATCCGCCGGATGCGCTCCTCGATGCCCGCCTCGCCCAATGCGTCGAAGCTCTTGTACCGCTCGAAGTCGATAGCGGCCTGCACCTCGACGGGGGCGAAGTCGCCGTCGAACTCGGTCGGGACCGACTCGCCGCGGTTCTCGAAACTGGCGTAGACGAACAGCCGTGCGAGACGGAACCGGCTCCGCAACTCCTCCCGTTCGGCGCTCGTCAACTGGTCGGGACACGAGGCGGGGTAGTCGAAGACGAACTCCTCCTCCTCGCGGGCGAGCCGCCGGTAGCGCTCAACGCGCGAGTCGACCGGCATCCGCCCGAGCGACGCGAGGTCCTCGTCGATGACGGCCTCCTGAAGCTGGAGGAGTCCCCGTAGCCTGTCCGCACAGTCGCCCGAATCGATGGAACTCATTTTGAATCTCCCTGTTCGCACGCGTCGCCGTCGAGTGCCGCCCGACCGGAACCCGTGACTACCCCGTAGGTGAGGTCATCAGAGTATAAGTACGGGACACACGGTTCGGCTGACACTCACCGTGAGCAGACAGTGTCTCGAATCGGAAGGTCGGGACGCGACCCCTCGCCGCCACCTGTCGAATATCAGCTTCCGTAGACTGTACTTCGAACCTGACGTATCGACGCCCTGTCGTACGCATTTATGCTTTTCTCGGTCGTATCGGGGTCGTTACACTAATGAGGTAGACAATGACTCTCGAACTCTGGCAACTCGGCGGTGTACTCCTCTTGAACGTCGTCCTCGGCGCACTGTTGGTCGTCGGGGTGTTCGCGTTCATGGAGCGACGGGTGACCCTCGGTGCCGCCGGCGGTATCATCGTCGGTGCGGCGCTCATCTACGCGCAGGCGACGCTCGGTGAGACGTGGCTGAACGTCACCGTGGCCGAGATGAAACTGCTCGTCCTTGCGGCGGCGGTGGGCGCCGTCGTCGGCGTCGTCGGCGTCGTCCTGGCGGTCGAACCCGAACTCGACCCGAAGGAGCGGGCCGCGCGTAAGCGCCGCAAGGCCGCCGGCCGCTGACCGCGACTACGGGCGGGTGTGCACCGACAGCGAACAACGACCGGTAACAAACCGATACAGACGATGAAACTCAGAGAATGGGTGTTCGGCGGGAAGGACTTCAAGACGATGCTCGACCCGGAGGTGTACTCCGACGAGGAGATATCCCGGGACAAGCACAAGGCGAACATCCTGATGACGCAGTACGAACAGGAGATGAACAAACACCTGGCGTCGTACAAACGGCTCATCGAGGAAGGGGCAGAGGCGGGGGAACTCCAGCGGAAGAACCTCGCGATGCGCGCCCGGATGGAAAAGCAGCGCTACAACCAGAAGAAGCAGCTGTTCACGATGATGAGTACGAAGTACGCCGCCGTGATGAGCTTGGAGATGGCCCGGGAGATGGCCCGCGCGAAGTCACAGGACGGCGGGCTCGTCATCGATACCGTCTTCACTGCCGAAGAGGCCCAGCAGATCCAACACCAGGTAGTCGACGAGATGGCCGGCCAGGGCGTGCGGAACGAGGCCCTCGAGAAGTTCGTCGACACCCTCAACATCCCGACGATTACCGACCCGCTCGACGACGACTCGGCCGAACTGCGGGCGATGGAGGTGGTCGCTGCCGGCGACCGCGACGCGGACGAACTCGACATCGAAGACGAGTTCGATGCGGAGTTCGACGCGGCGGAGATGGAGGTCTCGGACGTCGACTTCGACGAAGTCGCGGGGTGAGCCAGCGTCCGTCGGTCGCCTCGTGTAGTCCGACACGCCGCTCCGGCGTCCCGGGGTCACCCGACGACGGGGCCGACGTGGCGGACGTCGGGGGCGCACCGACGGCCGAGTGACGGACAGTGCGTGCGAAGACACAACGGAGGGACGTCGATGTTCGACGAGAGTGCGTTCAAAGAGATAGTCACCGAGCAGTATACGAAGGAGCGACAACGCGCCGAGAAGCAGTTCAAGAACGGTAATCGGGCGGCGGCCGCTCGCCACTACCGGGCGGCGGCGTCGCGGTTAGCGGAACTCGCCGAACTCGAGCGGAACGGCAACCTGGAGAAGCGTCACTGCGCGGACGCCGAGCGTTACCGCTCGTGGGCCGAGAAGCTAGAGCGCGAGCCACAGCCGCGACCGGCGGAGCGTGCCTCGGGTGCCGAGGAGAGCGGGTCGGGTCGCGGGGCGCTCCGAACGAAGGGCGAATCGGCCGAAGCGTCCGACGGAGACGAGACGCTGGAGGCAGCGCGCCTCCTCGAAGCGCCGCCAGCGCTCACCTTCGACGACGTCGGCGGGATGCACGACCTGAAACAGTTGCTCGTCGAGCGCGTCGTCGACCCGCTCGAACGGAAGGAACTGTACGAGGAGTACGACCTCGGCGTGGTCAACGGCATCCTCCTGTACGGGCCACCGGGTACCGGGAAGACGTTCATCGCGCGGGCGCTCGCGGGGAAACTCGGTTACAACTTCATGAACGTCACAACGGCGGACGTCGTCAGCAAGTACGTCGGTGAGGCCGCACAGAACGTCCGGGACGTCTTCGCCGTCGCGAAGGCGAACCAGCCCTGCATGGTGTTCTTCGACGAGTTCGACGCCGTCGCCTCCGACCGCGGCGGCGACATGTCGAACTCGGAGAAGGGGATGGTCAATCAGTTCCTGCAGTCGCTCACCGACGTCCAGGGTGAGGACGTGGTCGTGGTGGCGGCGACGAACTACCTCGACCTGCTCGACGCGGCGGTGAAGCGGTCGGGGCGGTTCGACGAGCGCATCGAGGTGCCGCCGCCGGACGCCGACGCCCGCGTCGAGATCATGAAGATTCACCTGCGGAACCGCCCGGTCCTGTTGAAGGAGGTCGACTGGGACCACGTCGCCACGCTCACCGAAGGATACTCGGGGAGCGACATCGAACTGGTCGCGGAGAACGCCGCCCGACTGGCACTCAGGGAGCGGCTCGAACGTGACGAGACGGTGTACATCTCGCAGCCGCACATCGAGGCAGCCGTCGGCGAGACGCCGCCGACCATCGAGTACGAACCTCCACGCGGCGACTCGGGCGAAGGAGTCGCCTGATGCGCGCGTACCTCTCGCCCGTCTCCGACAGCGACGAGGTCCGCCGCATCGTCGTCGAGTCGCCCGTCGGTATCTTCCGCCGGGCCGAGGACAGTGCCGTCGTCGTCTCGATGGGCGAGGACGTGGTCGAACTCGGCATCGCCGACCAGTCGGTGTCGCGTATCCGGCCTGATGGGCCGCCGGTGGCACTCGAACCCACGACGAGCGGCGTCGCCGTCCGCAACGACGGGAGCACCAACCCGGTGTACGTCCGCACGGGCTTCGACGACCACGTTCTCGAGCGGGGAGAGTCGACGCTCGTCGACAGCCACTGCACCATCACGGTCGGGGGGCAGCGGGGGACTGCGCTCCACCTCACAATCGAAGGCGACGACGACCTCTCCATCGAGGAGTACGTGGAGAAGCTCAACCTCGACCGCTCGGGGTCGCTGCTCGGTGGTGTCCCCGTCTCGGCGTACGTCCCCCTCGTCGTCGAGCTCCTCCTCAAAGCCCGAGCCGAAGGGACGAGCGAGTGTCTCAAGTACACACACGAGCTTCGGACGGTGCTCCGCGAGCATCCTATCGAGAACGGCGAGTACGACGACCTCTGTCACGAGGTCGAACACATCGAGACGCTCCTCGAACAGCGCATCGAGGTCGTCAAGGTAGACGGACTCGACCCCGAGCACCACGCCCGAATCGACCGTATAGGCCGCCGCGTCACCCGGCTCTACACCAAAGGGATGACCGTCTGATGGCGACGGGAACTGAGCCGACCAGCGGCGAGCAGTTCGTCGACACCGCCGTCGAAACCAGCATGTCCACGGCTGAGGTACGGGTCCCGAGGAAGTGGTACTATCTCACTCTCGCCTTCCTCGCCTGGACGGGACTGTACTACGTTTTCGTTCTGTCCATCTCGCTTACCGCAGGTGGGACCGGGGTCTGGGAACTCGCAATCGTCGGGCTGTTCATCGCTCACGGGCCCCTCGCGGTGTTCATCTACCTCGATACGCGCCGAGTCGCGGCTGCGAACCGAAATCCCGAGGTCATCGAGCGGTCTCGGATCCTCGGGTCGTGGAAGCGGCCACTCCGTATCGTGGTCCTCCTCGTCGCGCTCAACTACGTCCTCCCTCTGGTCGTTGTGGCTCTGTGGTACCTCGTCTCGACTCGCCCGAAGGCGCTTCGTGCCCCCGAACGGGAGCCGGACGTCGAGGGAGCCGAAGCGGCAGGTGAGGCGGAGGAAACGCAGACGGGGGACCCCGAGGAAGAGATACGAGAAAAGAGAGACGACGAGAGACAAGAAGAGAGGAGACCGGAGGAGAGAAATGACAAAACAGAGGACGAAGAGAAACGAGAGAGGAAAGACCTGCCTCCGCTTCCACCGAAACGCTATCAGCGGGCGAGAGAGCTGAAATCGACGGGCGAGGAGCGGGCAGCTGCGGGGGACACCCT
>NZ_JBEPXO010000102.1:0-12501 GCF_041641895.1 Salinigranum sp.
AGCGGGTGGTCGCCGACTGCGTGGACGATGCGCTGGGTGTCGTCGGTGATCCGGGTCAGGAATCCGAGGCGCACGTCGAGGCGGTCACAGGCGAGCGCGAGCGTCTGCTCGACGCGTTCGTCGAGCGCGAGCGTCGCGTCCGTCGTCGCGGCGTACAGCCCCCGAATCGACTGTTCGACGGCGTCGAGTTCCCGGCGGAGGGCGTCGGAGTCTGCGACGTCGTTCGACCCCGTCGCGTCGGGACCCTCCCCACCGTCGCGCCCGTCGCCGTCTTCGCGTCCGTCGTCGTCGACAGCGCTGGCGGCAGCGACGACGTTCCGGAGACGCGCTGCGAGCACTGCGTCGGGGGCGTCAGGGTCGACGACGTCCGTCGCGCCGGCAGCGAGCACCGCGTCGATGCCCGTCGCGTCGTCGTGGTCGACGGCGGCGACGACTGGCAGGGTCGGGTCCCGGCCGCGGACTGCCTCGACGAACGCCGCTCGCGTCCACGCACGGTCACGTTCGTCGGCACCGCCCTGGTCGGAACCGCCGCCGAAGTCCGCGCCGAGCAGGAGACAGTCGGCCGACGCCAGCGCGTCGAGCGCCGCGTCGGGGTCGGTCGTCACGAGTTCGAACCCGGGGGCGTGCGACGCCACCGCCCGCTTCGTCCGTTCGGCGTCCGGCGGTGATGCGCCGACGAGGAGCGAGCGACGAGACCGACCGACCACTGTCGGGTGGCGACCGGGAGGAGTCATGGTCGACATAACGACCCGGTCGATAAAACCGGTTCGGCCCCGGTATCAACGGAGAAAATCGGCTCAGGCGACGACGATGTCGTCGTCCTCGGGGTCGGGGACCGAGAGAGTCCCGTCGAGCGCCACCGTCGCCGTGCCCCCGACGGCGACTGTCGGGCCGTCGTCCTCGTCGACGACCCGCGCGTGGACGAGGCCGGGGCGGTCGACGAAGTGTCCCTGTTCGAATCTGAGACTGTCGTACGCGTCCAGGTCGTCGTAGACGTCGACGTGGTGGAGGTACGCCGCGCAGGCGCCGGCGGCCGTCCCGGTCACGGGGTCCTCGGCGACGCCGATGCCCGGGGCGAACGCCCTGGCGTGGAGGGCCGAGTCGGCGTCGAGCGTGTCGAAGGTGAACGCGTAGACGCCGGCCGCGTCGTGTTCGCTCGCGAGTTCGTCGACGAGGTCCGGGTGAGGCGTCGCACCGCCGAGTCCTTCGAGGAAGTTGACGGGGAGACAGAGCCACGGAAGCCCCGTCGAGGCCACGGCCGGCGAGAGGTCCGCGCCGACGTCTTCGAGCGCCGCCGGGTCGATACCGAGCGCCTCGCCGACGCGGGCGTAGTCGAGGTCGACCGTCTCCACCGTGGGCTCTCGGCCGGTGAGCCACACGAGCGGAGCGGAGCCGTCGTCCGCGTCGTCGGGTTCCACCTCGACCCCGACCGTCCCGACGTTGGTCGCAACCTCGTGCGTGCCGGGGTCGAGGGTACCCTCGCGTGCCAGGAGCGAGAACGCGGCGACGGTTGCGTGGCCGCAGAGGTCCACCTCCTGCGACGGGGTGAAGTACCGGACGCGGTGGAGCGCCTCGGAGGAGGGGTGGACGAACGCCGTCTCGCTCGCGCCGAGTTCGCGCGCGATGGCCTGCATCTGTGTCTCCGTCAGACTGCCCGCGTCGGGCACGACGCCGGCGGGGTTCCCCGTGAGCGGTTCGTCGGTGAACGCGTCGACGAGAAGCGTTCGACAGGCGCTGGGCATGCCCGCGAGAGGAGGGGGCGACTCAAGAAGCCACCGTCTCCACGCGACTCAGACGGCCGCGTCCGCCCGGACGAGCGAGACGCAGAGCGGGAGCGGGTCCGACGAGGGACGCGAGAGAACGGCGGCGCCGAGGCGGGGGGACGCGAAGTGAAGTGGCGCGTCGTGTGGCGTGGAGGGCGCCGCCGAGCGGTCAGGAGACGGAGGTCGTCTCCTCCGGGTTGCGAGCACCGAGCCCTTGCATCAGTTCACGCATGTTCGAGCAGTGCGGACAGCCGAAGACGCGGTCGTCCTCGGTGCCGAAGACGCGGACGAAGTCGGGCGTGACGAACGAATCGCAGTTGGTGCAGGTGTGCATGGTGTATCACCGTGTTACACGTTAACATATAGTACGGTGTCATAAAGTTATGACTCCGATACCGGGCCGCGGAGTCGGACATCTTAACACCCTCGCCAACCGCTATCACGAACGGTGACCGACAGACATGGGTGACCTGCCGGAGGAGTTCAAGTGTACGATAACGAACTGGGACTACATCTACGGCCTCTGTCGGGACGTCTCCGACGAGGTGAAAGCGTCCGAGTTCGAGCCGGACGTCATCGTCGCACTCGCGCGCGGTGGCTGGTTCGCGGGTCGGTGTATCTGTGACTTCCTCGGACTGGACGACCTGACGAGCCTGAAGATGGAACACTACGTCGGGACCGCACAGAAGTCGGGCGAACCCGAGGTGCGGTATCCGATGCCGGAGGGGAGCGTCGCCGGGAAGAACGTCCTCATCATCGACGACATCGCCGACACCGGCGGGTCGATAGAGCGCGCTCACGAGTACGTCCACGAGCGCGACCCGAACGCCGTTCGGACGGCCACGCTCCAGCTGCTCGGGACGAGCGAGTTCGACCCCGACTACATCGGCGAGCGTCTCGACGAGTGGGCGTGGGTGGTCTACCCGTGGAACTTCATCGAGGACATGGTCGACCTCGTCTCGGGCGTGATGGCGAAGGCCGACGAGGAGACGTTCGAGACCGAGGACATCCGCCACCACCTCTCGTCGTACCACCAGGTCGACCGCATCGAGATGGAGATTGCTCAGCCCGGCCGTCTCCCCGAGGTGATGAGCGAGATGGAACGCCGCGGCGTCGTCGAGAGCGCGGGCGGCTCGGCCTGGCGGCTGGTCGAAGACGAGTGACCGACGACGGCGGGGGGAACGACGCGGGCGACCCGGTCGGGGACGACCCCCTCGACGCGCTCGAGCGGCTCGAAGCGGGGTTCGCGCTGAAGGACGAGCGGCGCACCGGCTGGCAGCTCCGTGGTGTCACCGACCCCGAGTCGGTCGCCGCCCACACCTGGGGCGTGAGCCTCCTGTGTCTCGCGTTCGCCGACGAAGCCGGCGTCGACCCCGGTGAGGCGCTCCGGCTGGCGGTCGTCCACGACCTCGCGGAGGCCCGAACCGGCGACGTCCCCACGCGCGTCGATTCGAGCAAGGAACCCCTGTCCGACGCGGAGAAGGAACGCCGCGAGCGAGCCGCGATGGCCGAACTGGGCGGCCCCTTCCCCGCCGTCACGGAGGCCTGGGAGACGTACGAACGCCGCGACACCCCGGTGGCGCGGTTCGTCAAGGACATGGACCTCGTCGACATGTGTCTCCAGGCACTGGTGTACGAGCGCGGCGAGCGGTACGCGGAGGGAGACGAGGCGTTCGACAGCGAGTTCGCGGCGCTCGACGAGTTCTTCGCGACGGCCGAACCGCGGCTCTCGACCGACGTCGGCCGGCGGCTGTTCGACGAGATTCGAGCGCGCTACGAGCGCGTCCGCGATCGACCCGGGGACGGTGGGCGGGCCAACGCGGACTCGTCCTGAGACCGCGGTCGGCCGGTCGCGGTCGGAGGCTGCGGGGTCGGCCGCCCGGACGGAGTGAACCGACGGATTTGTTACGTCCAACGGGCCTCTTTGCCGTATGTCGCTTCTCTCTATCTTCGCGACGGCCATCCTCCCCATCTTCGCCATCTCCGTCGTCGGGTTCGCCCTCGGGCGGGTCCGCGACGTCGACCCCGGACCGCTGAACACGGTGACGGTGTACGTCCTCGCGCCGGCGCTCGTCTTCCACAGCCTCGCGACGACGGAACTGGCGGCCGGGACGCTCGCGGACGTCGTCCTCGCCGTCGTCGCCTACCACGCGGTGATGATTCTCGTCGCCGAGGGCGTCGGGCGCGTCCTCGAGGGGACGACGACGGGCATAAGCGCCATCGTCCTCGTGAGCGCCTTCCCCAACTCGGGTAACTTCGGCGTCCCCGTCTCGGAGTTCGCGTTCGGCGAGACGGGCCGGGCGACGGCCGTGCTGTACCTCACCGCCCAGGCCGTGCTGATGTACACCGTCGGCGTCTACGTCGCCTCCCGCGGCAACAGCGAGGGAGCGCTGGCGGGGGTGAGACGGGTGTTCACGGTCCCGCTCGTCTACGCCGTCCTCGCGGCGCTCGCCGCCCGCGCGCTGAACCTGGTCCCGCCGACGGGGTCGACGGCGATGGCGACGCTCAAACTCGTCGGCGACTCGGCCATCCCGGTCATGCTGCTCATCCTCGGCCTCCAGCTCGCCGAGACGAACTACGGCGCGACGCTGCGACAGGTCGGGACGGCCACGGTGCTCAAGATGGGCGTCGCCCCACTCGTCGCCGCCGGCGTCGCCCTCGTCGTCGGCTTCTCGGACCCTACCGTCGGGAGAGTGTTCGTCCTGGAGAGCGCGATGCCCGCCGCCATCACACCACTCATCCTCCTCGTCGAGTTCGGCGAGGGCGAAGTGGGAGGTGTCCCCGTCGAGTCGTTCGTCTCGACGGCCGTGCTCGTGACCACACTGGTGTCCGTCCCGGTACTCACGGGCATCATCGCGCTCTTGGACGCCGGATACCTGTTCTGAGCGAGGTGGGGTCGGTGGCTGAACGGTAGACGAGCACGAGAGACACGACAGTCGGGAGGGTGTGACTGTCCATCCGTCTTGGAGTAGAGGCACGTGAAAACCGTTATCACGGGCGTAATCGGATGCGGGAGACGAGGCGCCGGCGGGTCGAACAGCGCGAGACGGACGGTCCGGCCAGCCACCACGGTTTAGTAGGCGCTCGACAGACTCGCGGTATGCTCGGCTTCATCGGTGGCAGCGGAATCTACGAGGCGCTCCCCCTGAACGACACCCGTGAGGAGCGGGTGACGACGCCGTTCGGCGACCCCTCGGCTCCGCTCGTCGTCGGGGAGTTCGCCGACACCGGACGCGAAGTCGCGTTCGTCCCTCGACACGGCCGGAACCACGAGTACTCCCCGACGACCCTCCCCTACCGCGCGAACATCTACGCGCTGAAGGAACTCGGCGTGACGCACGTCGTCGCGTCGAACGCCGTCGGGAGCCTCCGAGAGGAACTCCCGCCGCAGACGCTCGTCGTCCCGGACCAGACGTACGACCGGACGAAACGCCGTCCGCTGACGTTCTTCGACGAGGGCATCGTCGTCCACCAGCCGTTCGCCGAACCGTACTGTCACGAACTCTCCACACACGTAGCCGAGGCGGCCCGCGACGCCTCCGGGGCCGACGTGGTCGAGGGCGGGACGTACGTCTGCATCGAGGGGCCACAGTTCTCCACGGTGGCCGAGAGCGAGTTCTACCGCGCGCAGGGCTGGGACGTCGTCGGTATGACGACCGTTCCGGAGGCGAAACTCGCCCGCGAGGCCGAGATGGCCTACGCCACCATCACCGGCGTCACCGACTACGACGTCTGGAAGGAAGGCGCACAGGTGACGCTGGAGGAGGTGCTGGAGAACGCGGCGGCGAACGAGGACGCCATCAAGCGGACGGTCGAACGCGCGATCGAGACCCTGCCGGCCGACCACACCTGCGACTGTCACAGGGCGCTGGAGGGCACCATAAACACGCCGAGTCACGCGATTTCGACGGCGACGAAGGAGCGCCTCGCACCGCTCGTCGACGACTACCTCTAACGGATGTCAACCTGTCGTTAAATTAGGCAATGGAGTAATTATTTATTACTGATGTTTCCCAAGAGTCAGTACGGAATGTCCTCAGATGTCCACTCTCGACGACTATCTCCAACTCCTCGCGAACGAACAGCGACGACGACTCCTGCGGACCCTGCTCGCCAGTGACGGGTCTGTGACCGTCGACCCGGACGACCCGGCCGCTCAGGCGCGCCTCTACCACGTCCACCTCCCGAAACTCGAGTCCGCCGGACTCGTCGACTGGAACAGACGACAGCGAACCGTCGTCACCGGACCGACGTTCGACGACATCGTCCCGTTGCTCGAGGCTATCGACGCGGTGGGTGGCGCGACGACGGGAACGGACGCGGGGGAGGAGTCGGCCGGAGAGGAGTGAACCGGACGTCAGTCGGCGACTGCCTCGTCGCCGACGGCCACGACGGCCGCGTTCTGCACCCACAGGTCGCCGAACAGGTCGTCCTGCTGGAGGTGGACGACGCCGCGGTGCGCGAGGAAGAGCAGCGCGAGGAACGTCTGGACCCGCCGGCCGCCCACCTCGCTGATCTCTGCGAACAGCACCTCGTCGCGGCCCTTGTCGTAGTGGCTACGGAGCGCCCGCTCGACGTCCGCGATGGTCGTCTCGATGTCCTCCATGTGAGCGGTGCCGGTGACGTCCGCCTCGCCGGGTTCGCCGTCCTCGCGGAAGTCGTCCGCGGCGTGGTAGTCGAGCGTCTGCGTCCCCCGACTGTAGCCGTGTGGGGAGTCGCTCGTGTCGTACGTCCGCCCCTCCTTCCACCAGGAGCCGTGTTCGGCCTCGCGGAGTTCGCGGACGAGTTCGTCGAGGGTCTCCGGAGAGCCCCGGGCGTGCTTGCGGTCGAGTCGGCGGTCGATCTCGGACTCGAGCGCGTCGATGGGGTCGTGGTCGAACTCCCCGTCTCGCATCTCGGCCTCCCACGACTCTTCGGGGTCGGGGTCGTCCGGCGCGAGAATCTCGTCGCTCTTCATCCGCAGGAGGACGCTCGCGTAGAACAGCGCCCGCCCCGACGTCCGGAGGTCGCTCTCGTCGAGGCGTTCGAGGAACGCGTCGGTCACGGCCACGATGTCGATGTCCCAGGGCTCGATTTCGCCCTCCTCGGCGAGCTGGACCAGGAGTTCGACCGGTTCGACCTCGCCCTCGTCGGCGTCCGAGCCGTCCGAGTCACGGACGTCGGCCGCGTCGGTCACGAGGGTCGACTCGCCGTTCGTCGACGCAGACCCGTCTCCTGCCGCCGCCGACTCCCCGTTGGTCGCGTCACCGTTGGTCGACTCGGGCCCACCGAACGGGCCGGCCGACGCCGCCGACTCCCCGTTGGAGCCGTCCCGTGGCGTGGTCAGGTCGAGCGAGAAGTCGGCGACGTCGGCGTCCGAGCCGTCCCGATAGAACCCGTCGGCGTCACCGCCTCCCGCCTCGTCGTCGCCGGTTCCGGGGTCGTCGGGTACATTCGACTCCGTGTCCTTCCCGACGTCCTCGTCGGGGGGTGGCGACTCGTCAGTCATCTGCGGGCACCTCCTCGCCGTCGCCGCCGAGTCGGATACCCGTCACCGCCGAGACGTTGTTCCCCTGCATGGTGACGCCGATGGCCCGCTCGGAACGTTCCAGCAGGGCCGACCGGTGGGAGACGACGACGAACTGCGCGTCGCCCGCGAGGTCGTCGACCATCTCGCCGACCCGTTCGGCGTTCGCGGCGTCGAGGAAGGCGTCGATTTCGTCGAGCGCGTAGAACGGTGCGGGGTTGTACCGCTGGATGGCGAAGATGAACGCCAGCGCCGTCAGCGACTTCTCGCCGCCGGACATCGCGTCCAGCCGCTGGATGGGTTTGTCCCCCGGCTGTGCCTTCATCGTCAGCCCCGCCTCGAAGGGGTCTTCGGGGTTCTCAAGGTGGAGGTCCCCCGTCCCGTTCGAGAGGCGCTCGAAGATGTCCGTGAAGTGCTCGCTGATGGCGTCGAACGCCTCCATGAACGTCTCCTTCTTCTGTGACTCGTACCGCTCGATGCGCTCCCGGATGCCGTCGCGCTCCTCGACGAGCACGTCGCGCTTCTCGCACATCTCGTCGAGTTCCTCGGAGACGCGGTCGTACTCGTCGATAGCGAGCATGTTCACGGGTTCGAGCGCCTCCATCTCGCCTTCGAGCCGTTCGATTTCGGCCTCGACGGTGTCGTGGTCGGGCACCTCGTCGGGGTCGTAGTCGCCCACCTCGGCGGCGAGTTCGTCGATTTCCCACTCGAGCCGGTCGACCGACGACACGAGCGAGTCGAGCTTCGACTCGACCTTGTTCACCCGTTCGCGCTGCGTGTCGCGTTTCGCCCGGGCCTCTTGGAGTTCGCCCTGGAGTTCCTGCCGTTCGTCCTTCAGGTCGGTCAGTTCGTCCTCGAGGTCGGCGACGGCCTCGCGTTTCTCCTTGAGACGCTCCTCCTGCTCCTCGATGGCTTCCTCCTTCGCCGCGATGGTCTCCGTCGCGTCTGCCTTCCGGTTCTGTGCCGACTCGATGGTCTCTTCGAGGTCCTCGATGGCCTCTTCGGCGTACTCCTTCTCCAGCGAGAGTTCGTTGAGGCGCGCGTCGAGGTCGTCCATCCGGTCTTCGTGTTCGTCGATTTCGGCACGGAGGTCGTCCGCGCGGGCCGACAGTTCCGGAATCTTCGAGTCGGCCAGTTCCGCCTCCAGCTCCTCGATGTCGGCCTGGACCGACTCGAGTTCTTCCTCTTTGGCCTCGATAGCAGCGTCGAGCTCCGACATCTCGTCGGAGACCGACTCGCGCTTCTCCTCTAGCTCGTTGATTCTGTCCTCGAGTTCCTCGACGCGCGATTCGGCCTCCGCTAACTCCTCTTCCGCGCGTTCGATGTCCGCCTCGACGGACCGGACCTGCTCGCGCGCGCTCGACGCCCGACTCCGGGCGTCGTCGAGTCGGTCCTCGACGTCGTCTATCTCCGCCTCGAACGACCGTCTGGTCTCCTCCAGTTCGGAAATCTCCTCGGCGAGTCGTTCGAGCTTCCCCTTCCCCGATTTCGAGAACGAGTACCGGGAGCCCGAACCGGAGCCGCCGGTCATCGCGCCCGACTTCTCGACCAGGTCGCCGTCGAGCGTCACCATCCGGTACTGACCCATCAGGTCCCGCGCCGTCTCCATGTCCTCGACGACGAGCGTCGAGCCGAGGACGTAGGAGAACACCGGGTCGTACTGTGAGTCGAAGTCGACGAGGGTCCGCGCGAAGTCGACGACGCCCGGGTGGGAGGGTTTCCGCGGGAGGCTCCGGTCGTCCATCTTCGTGATGGGGAGGAACGTCGCCCGACCCGCGTTGCGCGACTTGAGGTAGTCGATACAGGAGGAGCCGACGCCGTCGTCCTCGACGACGACGTGTGCCAGTCGGCCGCCCGCGGCCGTCTCACACGCGGTGGCGTACTCGCCCGAGACCGACCCGAGTTGGCCGACGGTGCCGTGGACGCCCGAGATGCCCGCGTTGAGGATGGTCGTGACGGCCCGCGGGTAGGAGTCGTCGCCGTCGCGGCCCGCACGGGCTTCGAGTTCGGCGTACTCGTTCTGCGTGCCGCGGAGTTCGCTCTCAACCTCCGAGAGCTGGTCTTTCAGGTCGCTCTTCTTCTCGCGCAGGTCGTCGATGACGTCGTCTATCTTCGCCTTGTTCTTCTCCGCCTTGTCGAGTTCCGAGTGGAGCTCGGAGATGCGCTTCTTCCGCTCGGGGATGGCCTCCTTCGCCTCGGCGAGTTCGTCGCGTGCCTCCGAGAGTTCGTTCGACCGCCGGCGTGCGTCGTCGAGGAGGCGGTCCTTCTCGCGCTGGAGGTCGTTACGTTCGGATTTGAGTGTCTCGCGGTGCTCTTTCTCCTCCTGCAGGTCGGCCTTCAGTTCGTCGAACGCCGTGTCGACGCTCTCGATCTCCGCTTCGACCTCGGCGAGTTCGGCCTGAGTCGACTGGATATCGGACTTGACCGACGCCTTCTCGACCTTCGTCTCTCTGATCTCCGACTCGAGGTCCGCGATGCGCTCGTTCTTGCGGTCGAGTTCGACGAACGCCTTCCGGCGTTCGTTCTCGGCCGCCTCCTTGCGCTCCTCGGCGGCCTCGATGTCGTTCTCCAGCGAGCGAATCTCGCCTTTGATCTCCTCCATCTCGGATTTGATCTTCAGCTGTTCGTCCTCGCCCTTCCGCTCGATTTCGCGGGTGAGCTCCTCCAGTTCGGCCTCCAGACGAGAGACCTTCCCCTGCCGCTCGTCGAGTTCCGACTGGACGTCGTCGAGTTCCTGTTCGGCCGCCTCGACCTTCTTCTCCGTCGCGTCGAGTTGCGAGCGCTTCTCCTCGAGTTCGGCCGCCTTCAGGTAGCCCTCGTACTCGGTCTTCTCCTCGCGGAGCGACTGGTACTGGAGGGCCGTCTCGCGTTCGTCTTCGAGCTGGTCGAGCCGGTCTTCCTTCTCTTCGATGCGGAGGTCGACCTCCTCGACCCGCTCTTTCACCGCCTCGAGTTCCTCGAAGGCGTCCTCCTTCTTCGCGTCGAACTCGGCGACGCCGGCGATTTCGTCGATTATCTCCCGTCGACGATACGGCGTGGTGTTGATGATTTCGGTGACGTCGCCCTGCATGACGACGTTGTACCCTTCGGGTGTGATGCCCGCCTGCGCGAGCAGGTCCCGGATGTCGGAGAGGTTCACCGAGCGCCCGTTCAGGTAGTAGTACGAGTAGTAGTTCTCCTCGGTGCGCTTGACGCGGCGCTTGACGGTAATCTCGTCGACGTCGCCGACGTCGTCGGTGCCGGCAGCGGACGCGACCTGCGAGCGCGAGAGCGTGCCGTCGTCGTTGGCGAGGACGACGGTGACCGAGGCCTCGCGGGGACCGGAGACGTCCGCGTCGCCGTCGTGGCCGGGGTTGTAGATGAGGTCGGTGAGCTTCTCGGCACGGATACCGCGCGTCCGGGCGAGACCGAGGGCGAACAGGACGCCGTCGATGATGTTCGACTTGCCCGAGCCGTTCGGGCCCGTGACCACGGTGAAGTCCTCGTAGAACGGGATGCGCGTCTTCCGGCCGAAACTCTTGAAATCGTCTAGGACGAGCTCTTTGATGTGCATGGGGTGCTCGCGAGTGGAGTCGCGAGCTTACGCGACGATGATGTCGCTGCCGTCCTGCTCGGACTCCGTTTCTTCCTCCTTCTCCTCCTCGGTCTTAGCCTCTTCGCCGCCGCTGTTGCCCTCGGGGCCGATGGTGTCTTCGAGCGTCTTCTCGTGCTCGTCGGCGTCGACGAAGCGCTGTTCCGACTCGGACTCGGGGTCGGGGTCGTCCGCCTCGGCCGCCGACTGGGCGTCGGCCTCTGCTGCGGCCTCGGAGTCCGTCTCTGCTGCGGCCTCGGAGTCGGCGGCGTCCGCCGCTGCCTCGGGGTCCGGGTCGGCGTGTGGCTTCGCTCGCACGGCGGGGTCGTCCACCTCGACGGCGTCCTCGAGTTGCCGGACGCGCTCCTTCGTCTCGACGAGTTCCTCGGTGAGACCGTTGACCGCTGCCTGGAGTTCCGACGCTTTGCGTTCGAGTTCCTCGACCCGATTACTCATGCTCACTAGCCCTCGTGGCGTTTGCATAAAGGTGCGTCAGACAGACGGATGACAACCGGGGGCACAGCCCCGCGTGGTATCAGTTCTGATTGTCGTTTCTGATTGTCGTGGTGACGCGGGAGTCGGCCCCCGCCCTGACGACCCGCCCGTCCGTGCAGTTCCCACGCCGTCGTCCCGAACGCCCGGACCGCCGCGCGCTGTGGGTGGTCGTCCCTCGTCAGGTCCGTCCGGGTCTGGACGCCCGAGGAGACGAGCGTCGAGGTGTGCTTCTCGACGGCCAGCCAGTCAGTCGTCACCCACTGAGCGAGTGGCTATCGACGTCGACATCGGACGGCAGGAGCGTGACGTGGGCGGAGAGCCAGGCGGAGCGTCCGTCGGCAGAGACGACCCGTCCGCCGTCCCGTTACTCTTTAGCCCGCCCACGTCGAACCGCGTTCAATGACTGCTCAGGCGCTCGAAGGGCGCGAACTCGCGTGCGTCATCGGGCTCGAGGTCCACGTTCAACTCGAGACCGACACGAAGGTCTTCTGTGGCTGTTCGACGGAGGCCGCCGCGGACGAGGAACCGAACACGCGGACCTGCCCGGTCTGTCTCGGCCTGCCGGGTGCACTGCCCGTGCTGAACGAGGCCGCCGTCGAGTCGGCCGTGAAGGTCGGCAAGGCGCTCTCGGCGGACGTCGTGGCCGAGACCACGTTCCACCGGAAGAACTACTACTACCCCGACCTGCCGAAGAACTTCCAGATCACCCAGTACGACGCGCCCATCTGCGCCGACGGTCACCTCGAGGTGACCGCCGAGGGGCAGGTGAGAGAGATCGGTATCGAGCGTGCCCACCTCGAAGAGGACCCCGGGAGCCTCCGACACGTGAGAGAGGGGACCCGACCCATCGAGAACCGGACGGTGAGCGTCGACCGGGCGGACTACACGCTCGTCGACTACAACCGCGCGGGGACGCCCCTGATGGAAATCGTCACCCGGCCGGACTTCCGCTCGCCACGGGAGACCCGGGCGTTCCTCGCGAAACTCGAGGAGGTGCTGGAGTATCTGGGCGTGTTCGACGCGAGCCGAGACGGGTCGCTCCGCGTGGACGCGAACATCTCGATGGTGCCCGCCGAGGCAGTCGACGACGACGGCGCCATCGCGACCGAGACGCTCGAATCGGCGAACCGGACGGAGGTGAAGAACATCTCCTCGCACAAGGGTGC
>NZ_JBEPXO010000103.1:0-12325 GCF_041641895.1 Salinigranum sp.
GAACTCGGGTGTCCGCTGTCGCTCCACAAATCCCAAGTCAATCCACTCGGTAGGTTCGCTGAGGCGGTTGATTTCGGCCATGGACATCCGAAACCACGACCGCCTCATTCCTAACTTAACACGACCCGCGCCCTCCGCCCCGAATCTTTTGCACGCGGGCGGCGTCACCCTCCGTATGAACGAACGGGCGTACTTCGAGCGCCTGTCGACCAGCGCGGAGACCCCCGCGGACCTCTTCGAGCACTTCGAGACGCGGACGCACGGAGACCGGACGTACCACGCCATGCCCTCGGCGCACCACGACGTCGAGCGGGGGACCGTCGTCGTGCCCGACGCCGACGCCGTCGTCCGCGGCTACCCGAGCGTCCCGCGCGTTCTGGTGCTCGACCCCGGTGTCGAGTCGTTCTTCGCGGCCGACGAGCGGGTCGCCGTCGAGGAGAAACTCGACGGCTTCAACGTCCGCATCGTCGACCTGGGCGAACCGCTCGCGTTCACTCGCGGCGGGTACGTCTGCCCGTACACGACGGGACGGGCGCGCGCCCGACTCGACCTGTCGTCGTTCTTCGCCGACCATCCCGAGCGGATGCTCTGTGCCGAACTCGTCGGCCCCGAGACGCCGTACACGTCTCACGACTACGACGACGTCGACTCCCACGCGTTCCGCGTGTTCGACGTCCGTGACCGCGAGTCGGGGGAGCCACTACCAGTCGAGCGGCGGCGCGACTGCTGTGCGGCGTACGGCTTCGACCAGCCCCGCCTGTTCGGGTGGGTCGACCCGGCAGCGGCCGTCGAAACGGTTCGAGAGGCCATCGACCACCTCGACGACGCCGGCCGGGAGGGGGTGGTGCTGAAGGCCGCGGACGCGACGTCGATGGTGAAGTACACCACCGAGTCACAGCACCACGACGAACTCGCGTACGCCTTCTCCCTCCCGTTCGACTACGGCCGCGACTTCGTCTTCTCGCGGGTCGTCCGCGAGGTGTTCCAGGCGGCCGAGTTCGACGGCTCCGAAGAGCGGCGTCGCGAGCGCGCCCACGCCCTCGGCGAGGCCATCCTGTTGCCGATGGTCGAGACCATCGACGACGTCTCCCGGGGAGAGACGGTCGGCGAGCGACAGACGGTCCGGGGGCCACCCGACGAGGTGGACGCCCTCTTCGACCACCTGCGCGAGCAGTCGCTCACGCTCGACGTCGCGTCCGACCGACGCACGGACGGCGAGCGCGTCGTCGAGTTCGTGAAGGTGTCCGAGTCGACGCAGGACCGCATCCAGTACTATCTGGAGGGTGGAACGCGCGACGAGTGACGTCGTCAGCGAGTTCCCTCCGCCACTCCCGCCTGCCCGAGCGGCTCGTCGATTCCCAGTAACCCGGCGCTGCGCTCCCAGAGCTGTCGCTGTGCCTCGTGGTCCCGAGCGGCCCGTGAGGGTTCGGCCTGCCGCTGCTTCGAGAAGTACCGTCCCGACACGTCGTCCACCCGATCGGAGACGGCGAGGAAGACGAGTGCTGCAGCGCCGTCTTTCACGGACGTGACGCCCGGGACGGCTTCGAGGAGTTTCGCCCCCTGCGAGAGCGGCGTCGGGAGGAACCGCGTGAACCCCGACCCGGGGATGGCGCCGGGGTGGAGCGCGTTCGAGGTGACGGCCGACCCCCGGTCGTTCAGTCGCCGGGCGAGTTCGAAGGCGAACTGGACGTTCGCCAGCTTCGACCGCTGGTAGGCGGTCCACCCCGAGTACCCGCCGATGGACGTCACCGCGTCGGGGTCGAGCGTCACGCTGCGGTGTGCCTCCGACGCCGTGGTCACCACCCGCGCCCCGGGCGCGAGGTGGTCGAGCAGTTCGTTCGTCAGCAGGTACGGCGCGAGGTGGTTGACGTGGAACGTGTACTCGACGCCGAGATCGGTGAGCCGGGCCTCGCGGAAGAACCCGCCCGCGTTGTTCACCAGCAGGTCGAGTTCGGCGGTCGTCTCGCGTGTCTCGTCGGCCAGGTCACGTACCGCGTCGACGTCAGCGAAGTCGGCGCGGACGAACCGGGCGTCCGACCCGACGTCGACGAGTTCGTCGACCAGTTCGGCGCCGGCGTCCGCGTCGCGGCCGTGGGCGACGACGTCCGCGCCGAGTCGGCCGAGCGCGAGTGCGGCCCCGCGGCCGATTCCGCTCGTCGATCCGGTCACCAGCGCAGTCGTCCCCGTGAGGTCGGCGTCGGCGACGCCCGCGCGCCGCTCGGGTGGGTGGTCCATGGGCGAAGGTGAGGAGCGGAGCGACAAAAGGGGTCGTTCCGACGCCGCCCGCGGGGCAGTCGCTCGGAGGTGTTCGCCTCACTGACGTGTCGAACCGGTCCGACGCCCCGCTTCGGCTGACCTCGCCGGGCCATCGGTCTCTCGCCCGGCGTGGGTCGGACTCACTCCTCTGGACCAGGGTGTCGGATGGGCCCCGAGAGGTGATACGGGGGGCGTAACCCCTCGCGGGCCCACCGACCCGTAGATTCGAGCACTGGATGTGGCTTGCGCCTAATAGCTTCGGTCGTCCCGAGGGACGACCGGGTCGGCGAGTCGTCGACGTCGAGTCGGCTCGACGCCCGCCCGCCTCACGCCTCGCGCTCGTCGCCGTCCTCGTCCGTCGGTCGCACCAGGTTCGCGAGCGTAACGAGCACGCCGAGCGTCCACCCCACCGGGACGGCCAGTCCGCTCCACATCCCGACGTACGCGAAGCCGACGAGGTCGAAGCGGGCTCTGAGGCGCGTGTTGAGGTCGCCGACGACGAGCACGTTGTCGAGCAGCCAGATGGCGAGCGACTCGCTCTCGGGGAAGACGACGCCCGCGAGCGTCGGTGAGTACAGCGCCGCGACCACCGGCGGGAGGAAGACGGCGACGACGCCGAGGGGGTACGCGAAGAGGACGGTCGTCACCCGCCCACCGACGCGGGCGAACACCAGCGCGAGCACGGTGGCGACGACGGCGACGGACCCGGCGGCGGCGACGGCGAAGAAACCCTCCGGGGAGAACCGGACGCGCGCGAGCGCCGCGAGGGCACCCCAGACCAGGACGGCCAGGAGGACGGTGCCCACCACGCCGATGCGCGTCGCCGTCCGGTCGAAGCGGCGGGCGTAGAAGCGAACCGCGAAGCCGGCCACGGTGAGCGGGTAGCCGACGAGCAGTCCCAGCCCACCGATGACGGCCCAGGCTCGGTAGGCGAGGCGCTGGAGGGTCGTCTGGGGGTACCACTGGCCCAGTACCGGGTGTGACTCCCGGAGCTGTGGGAAGGCCAGCGCCATCCAGAGGCCGTGGAGCGTCCGCAGGTCGTACCGGACGCCGGCGACGACACCGGTACTCGCGAGGAGAGGCGCTCGCATACCCCGTCCGTTCACGGCGAGGGGTTTAACGGTTGGCCTCCCCGTCTCACGTGGCGAACTGCCACGTCCCCGCCCGGCTCTTCGCCCCCACGTTCCCCGCGTGCTACCCCTCGATGTCGAACGTGACGACGTCCGTCGGCCCGCAGTAGGGACAGACGGCCGTCGCCCCGAGCAGTGTCGCCCCGCAGTGCCGGCACTCGTACACCCGCGGTCCCCCACGTCCGACCAGCGACGTCACCAGCTCGGTGAGACTCATCGTGTCTCCTGTCGACGTACGCCGGCATAAATGTGACTGAGTTGATATGATTGGAAGGTCCGGCTCCACGGACTGTCGGCGGGTCACGCCGGTTCGGGTCGACGGGGTCCCGTCGGCGCGTGACCCGGACGCTCGTCTCGTCCGGTCCCTCGCGTCGTTCGTTCTCGAACGTCCCCACGCCGCTTCGCGTCTCCGACGACGTCTCCATCGTCGTCGCCGGAGGGGGCAGTGCGACGGCGACCGGACCTTGCAGACGAGGACGCACCGCTCGGCTGCTCCGCCGGTCTCCGAGTCCGCGCCCGACACGGGGACGCATCCCGTGTCTCAGCGAGGTCCGACGGCCTCCCCGGGACGCCCCGAGGTCTCTCGGCCCCGTCTCGTCGACCGACGCCCCGACGCGTGGCCCCCCTGAGACGGCTTCGACGGCGGCGTGTGAGCGGCGTGTACCGCTGTGCAACCTCAAGACACTTCCCTTCAGCCCACTGGACATTATGCGTGACGCAGTACGTGGAACGATTCGAGCGACTCGGTCCCCTCGCACACGGCCGCCAGCCGACGGTCGTCACGAGCAGTCGATTCGGTTCCAGCCTCCCTCCCAGTAGCGTCGAGACAGCGCACGCGCCACCCGCTCACCCAGTTCGTCCCGGTCCCGGTCGTGGTCGACTGTGACCGGTGACACCGACACCGCGACGCCCACCGCAGTCGAGGCGGGCAAGAGTGCCTACGAGACGGCGCTCGAGGTGTTGCTCACCGGCTTCGCCATCCTCCTCCCCGTCGTCATCACGGTCTATCTGGTCAACATGACGCTCGACCTGGTGACGGACGCGCTCGTGCCCGTCATCGACATCCTCCGGTGGGTCGGCGTCATCGAGCGACTCTCCGATGCGGGCATCGCGCAGTTCATGGTGCAAGCGGGGCTGTACTCGACGGTCACCGACTTCTACACCGAACTCATCACGGTTGCCGTGCTCCTGGCCGTGGTGGTGGCAGTCGGCACCGTCGGGCACAACCGCTACGGCGAGATGGTCATCGACTACGTCGACCTCGCCATCACCTCCATCCCCGGCGTCGGGACCGTCTACGGGAGCTTCCGCCGGATGAGCGACGCGATGCTCGACCAGGGAGCCGACGAGTTCCGCGAGGTCAAACTGGTCGAGTGTCTCGGCGACGAACTGTACGTCATCGGCTTCGAGACGGGTCCGTCCCCGGACTCGGTGAGCGACGCGACTGGGCACGACGGGATGGTGACGATGTTCCTCCCGATGGCGCCGAACCCCGTCACCGGGGGGTTCCTCACGCACGTCCCCCGCTCTCGGGTCCACGACGTCGACATGACCATCGAGGAGGGCATCCGGAGCATCCTGACGAGCGGTGTCGCCACCGGCAACGAGGACGACCGGACGCAGGTCCCCTCGATGGAGGACCTCAAGGCGGCGACCGACATCGAACTCCAGCCGACGGCCACGCCCGAGCGTCCTGCTGCGGAGGAGGCCTCCGAGGGCGACCCCCGACGCGACTGACGCGGCTTCGCGGCCGTCGGGACTCCACCGCTCCTTCTCTGTCGCCGCCACGACGGCGTCGAGATCGGCCGTGCCGGCCACTCCCAGACGACGTCGCGCTCCCTCCTTTTGGACGACCGTGTCCCGTTCTCGTCGTCTCCCGTGTCTCGCTCTCGTCCGGCACAGCGCGTCGGCTCCGCCATCCTTCCCCCGCGCCCCGTCGCAGCGGTGCGGCTCCGATTTTTTACGACGATTGTACTAATTTTTCGACGCCTCTACGGTATTACACCGCACGTCATAATATCCCAAACTATTAAGTGATGGTCTATATACCGGTTTCCTGCTATGGCAGACCACCACACGAGCAAGTCGCGTCGGCGGTTCCTGAAAACGGCGGGTGCAGGCGCAATCGCGGTCGGATTCGCGGGCTGTTCCGGCGGCGGCTCCGGCACTGACAGCGGAAGCGGTGGTTCCAGCGGTTCGGACGGTGGCTCCGGCACCGACACCGAGAGCGGCGGGAGCACCGGGAGTACTGGCGGCGGCCGTGACCGGTTCAAACTGGGTGCGGTCACGTCGCTGTCTGGTGACCTTCGCTTCGGCGGCGGCGTCACCAAGCGCGGATACGACCTCTGGGCGGACACCATCAACCAGAACGGGGGCATCGAGGTCGGTGGGGAGTCGTACGACGTCGAAATCGTCTACGCCGACGCCCAGTCGAAGCCCAGTTCGGGTGCCGACGCGGCCTCGCGGATGATATCCAACGAGAACGTCGACGCCGTTCTCGGCCCCTACTCCAGCAACGTCACGCTGGCCGTCTGTCCCATCATGGAGCGGAACTCGATGCCACACATCACGGGCAGCGCGGAGTCGCCGCAGATATGGAAAGAGCAGTTCGAGTACTCGTTCGGGACGATTCCGACGGTTTCGATCATCGCTAGCGAGACCGGGGAGGCGCTGTTGAACCTCGACCCGAACGCCGAATCGGTGTACATCACCGGGGTGAACGAACCCTTCTCGAAGAGCACGGCGGAGGCGATGCGGACGGCCGCCGAGAACGCCGGCGTCGAGGTCCTCGACTTCCAGCTCTTCCCGCGCGGGGCCGACTACGCGAACGTCGTCTCTCAGGCGAAGAGCGCGGGCCCGGACCTCCATCTCCACGGCGGACACATCGGGAGCCACGTCAACCTCATCAACGCCGCCGAGCAGTTCGACTACTCGCCGAACGGCTTCATGATGCACTACGGCGTCAACACGGGGAGCTACAAGGACGGCGCGGGTGCCGGTGCGGCCCACACGTTCGGGGCGACCGTCTGGCTCCCGAGCGCCGACCGCTCCGGTGGCGCGCTGTTCGATTCACCGGGCGCCTACGCCGACGCCGCACAGGCCGCCTACGGGAGCGCCCCGGACTACACGCAGGCCGGGTCGACGGCCGCTGGCATCGTCTTCCAGGAGGCGTTCAAAGAGCTCGGCGCCGCGCCGCCGCTCTCGCAGGACGACAAGGACGAACTCGTCTCCGTCCTCGAGGAAATCGAGGTCAACACGTTCTACGGGGACGTGAAGTTCGAGACCGAGGGCGAGTACTACCACAACAACATCAACACGACGTCGCTCCTCATCCAGCTCGCCGAGGACGGCTCGCCGAAAATCGTCGGGCCGGAGGACGAAGCCGTCGACGAGCCGACGTACCCGATTCCGAGCTGGAGTGAGCGGTAACGAGCGATGGTCGAGACGGGACTGCTGATTCAGACCATCGTCAACGGCCTGCTGCTCGGCGGTATCTACGTCACCGTCGGCGTCGGCTTCTCGCTGGCGTTCGGCGTCCTGGAAGTCGTCGACTTCGCCGTCGGCGAGTACGTGATGCTCGGAGCGATCATCGGTGGGCTCGCCGCCCCCGCGCTCGGGTCCGAGGGGGTCTTCGTCATCCCGTTGGTCCTCGTCGCGTTCTTCGTCGTCGGCTTCTTCGTCCAGCCGTTCATCCACCACGTCACGACGGGTGACCGGCCGCAGCCGCTGCTGATGGGGCTCGTGTTCACGTTCGGTCTGGCCACGTTCTTCCGTGGGTCCGTCCTCACGATTCTGGGACCCAACAACCGCGACGTTCCGTCGTCGCTGCTCCAGGGGAGCCTCACGGTTCCGGGCGTGGGCATCTTCCCGTACGTCCGCGCCGCGACTGCCGTCTTCGGCGTCGTCGCGCTCGGGGCGTTCATGTACTACCTCTACAACACCAAAGGTGGGATGGCCATCCGGGCCATCGCCGAGGACCGGACGAACGCGCGCCTGATGGGCATCAAGATCAACCGGTACCAGTCCATCGCCTACGGGAGTTACGCCGCGTTGACCGCGGCTGCCGGCGTGTTCATCGGTATGGTGTTCACTGCCAACCCCGGGATGGGTCTCCAGTACACCGCCTTCGCGTTCTTCATGGTCGTCCTCGCCGGGATGGGCTACCTCCCCGGCGTGATTCTCAGCGGTATCGTGCTGGGTCTGGCCCAGTCCCTGACGGCGGTGTACGCGAGCAGTCAGGTCGTCCTGCTCGTGCTGTTCGCGCTCATCTACCTCGTCCTGCTCGTCTCGCCGGCCGGCATCCTCGGTAAGGGGGAGTGGGCGTCGTGAGCGAACGGACGACCGACGTGCTCTCGGCCCGAATCGGGTCCGTCCCGGCCTGGCTCGTCGTCCTCGCCGTCGTCGCGCTGGTCGCGCTCCCGATGGGGCTCGGCGCGTTCTGGACCCGCATCGGCCTCGGCGCGCTCATGTGGATCGGACTCGCACAGTCGTGGAACATGATCGGCGGCTACGCCGGCTACCTCGACTTCGGACACGGGGCGTACTTCGGCATCGGTGCGTTCGCCACCGGCACCGTGATGGTCACGTTCGGACTCCCGTTCCTCGCGGGCTTCGCCGTCGCCGCCGTCGCCGCCGCCGTCATCGCGTACCTCGTCGCCGTCCCGACGCTCCGACTGACCGGGGCGTACTTCGCCATCGCGACGTGGGCGCTCGCCGAGGCGTTCAAACAGCTGGCGCTCAACCTCGAAATCACCGGCGGCACGTTCGGCCTCAGCCTGCCGACCACCGCGGCGAGCTTCGGCCTCCCGGTCGGCGGACTCTCGACGACGCTGTTCTACTACCTCATGCTGATACTCTGTCTCGCGACGATTGCCGTCTCGTACGTCCTCTTCGAGCGCAGCGAGTTCGGCTTCCGCGTGAAGGCCCTCCGGGACGACGAGGACGCCGCCGAGTCGCTCGGCATCGACACCACCCGGGTCAAGCGACAGGTGTACGTGCTGTCGTGTGCCGTCGCGGCGCTCTTCGGCAGCGTCCACGCGTACTTCATCACGTTCATCCACCCGAACGACGTGCTGGCGGCCATTATCACCGACCAGATGGTGATCATGGCGCTCCTGGGCGGATTGGGGACCATCGCCGGACCCATCATCGGCGGCATCGTCGTCTTCCTCCTCCAGCGCCTCTCGTCGGTGTTCCTCGGACAGTCGACCATCTACCTCCCGCTCATCGGCGTCCTCATCATGCTCGTCGTGCTGTTCGCGCCGAGCGGCGTCGTCGGCATCCTGCGAGGCGAGGTCGACAGCACCGACATCCGAAACAACGCTCGCGAACTCGCGGAGAAGTTCGACCTGCTATGAGCGACACAGACACCATCCTCCGGACGGAGGAGTTGACGAAGACGTTCGGGGCGCTCCGGGCGAACGACGGTATCTCGCTCTCGGTGCCCCGCGGAGAGATCAGGGGTATCATCGGCCCGAACGGGAGCGGCAAGACGACGTTCTTCAACACCGTCACCGGGTTCTACCAGCCCGACGGCGGGTCGGTCACCTTCGACGGGACCGACATCACGGGGTGGAAACCTCACCGGATTGCGCGCCGTGGGCTCGGGCGGACCTTCCAGATCGTCTCGCCGTTCGAGAACATGACCGTCCGACAGAACATGATGGCCGTACAGACGACTGACGCCGTCGACAAGCGGGCCCGAGCCGACGAGATTCTGGCGTTCCTCGACATCGACCACGTCGCGGAGAACCAGGCCAGCGGGATGAGTGGCGGTCAGCAGAAACTGCTCGAACTGGCGCGGGTCCTGATGCTGGACCCGACGGTCATCATGCTGGACGAACCCGCCGCGGGCGTCAATCCGGCGCTGCAGGAGCGCATCATGGACCACATCCGCGAACTCAACGCGGAGGGGACCACGTTCGTCGTCGTCGAGCACGACATGAACGTCATCCGGTCTATCGTCGACACCGTCTCGGTGTTCGACCAGGGGTCGCTCATCGCCGAGGGGACGTTCGACGAGGTCAGACAGGACCAGCAGGTCCGCGAAGCGTACCTCGGAACCACCGCCGAAGACGAGGGGCTCCCGATATGAGCACCGACGCCGACCCGCCGACGCTGGTCACCGAGGACGTGGTCACCGGCTACGACGACCACGAGGTGCTCCACGGCATCTCCTTCGAGAACCGTGAGGGGGTCACCTCCATCTTCGGGCCGAACGGCTCCGGGAAGTCGACGTTCATGAAGGCGGTGAACGGCGTCGTCCCGGTGTGGTCGGGGAGCGTCCGGTACGGCGACGTCGACCTGACCGGCCGACCGCCCGAAGAGACCGTCACCAACGGTATCGCGACGCTCCCACAGGGTGGCGGCGTCTTCGACAGCCTCTCGGTCGAGGAGAACCTCCGCGTCGGTGCGTTCATTGTCGACGACAACGAGACGGTCGAGCGACGGGTCGACGAGGTCCTCGACGCGTTCCCCGTGCTCGAAGACAAGCTGGACGACAAGGCGCGGAGCCTCTCGGGTGGTCAGCAGATGATGGTCAGCCTCGGTCGGGCGATGATGTCCGGGGCGGACACCTACCTGCTCGACGAACCGTCCGCCGGTCTCGCGCCACAGCTAGTCGACGACGCGTTCGACCTCGTCACGACGCTCGTCGACAGGGGTGCCCGGGTCGTCCTCATCGAGCAGAACGTCTCCGCGGCGCTCCGCATCACCGACTACGTCTACATCTTCGCCGAGGGTGAGGTGCAGTTCCACGGGGAACCGACCGACCTCGCCGACGAGGACGAACTGCTCGACCTCTACCTCGGCCTGTAGAGCCCGACGGCTCACCCCGTCGCGTCCACCGGTCCCGTCCCGTCCCGCCTGGCCTGGTCTGGTCTGGTCTGGTCGACGGGGTCTCCGGGCCGTCGCTCGGTGCGGGATCGGTGGGTGCGACGGCCCGGCGACTACCGGCGCGTCACCGCTCAGGTCGCACGGGCGACGACGGCGTAGAACGGGTCCGTCCCCGGCCGGTCACGGACGACGTCGCGCTCCTCGAACCCGCCCGCGGCGTCGAACGCCCGGTTCAGCAGGTCGACTCGGTCCTCCATCGACGCCGCCCGCCACGCGCGGACGGCCTTCGTCGGGAACAGGCGGTTCGAGAAGCTCACGACGACGCCGCCGCCGGTCGCGAGCACCCGCCGGAACTCCGCGAACACCCGGCCGGGGTACTGCAGATACTGCACGGAGAGCGCACAGCAGACCGCGTCGAACCGACCGTCCGCGAACGGGAGCCGCTGTTCGCTGTTGAGGTCCTGGACGAACCACTCGTCGAGGCGGTCGTTCGCGGCGAGTTCCTCCGCGTTGAGTCCGTGACCGACCACCTCGTACTCGGACGACTCCCCGGGGAGGTGACTGACCCAGCTACTCATCGCGTCGAGGACGCGGGCACCGGGGTCGAGCACGTCCGCGTAGAGGTCGGTCAACCGCGCGAGGAACGCGTCGTCGGCGTGCGTGACGAACCGCGGGCTGTCGTAGAAGGTGGCGTCGGGCCGTTCGTCGAACCGCTGTCGTTCGGCCGCCGAGAGGACGGGTTGCACGTCTCGAGAGAGGGAGAGCGGACGCATGAGTCCGTCGGCCGGGCGTCTCGGCGCGCTCACAGTCGCGTTCGTCCGGCGTGGCGTGATCCCCTGGCACCCGCGTCGGACGAGGGCAGTCAGAACGTGTAGTCGTCGCCCGTGTCGGTGCGGGCGGCGGGGTCCTGCTGGTCCTCGACGGCCTGCGAGAAGAGGTTCTCCTCTGGATCCTGTGAATCGTCGGTCGACGTGGTGTTGTACGCGGACATCCCCATCGAGAGGAGTTCCTCGACGGCCTGGTCGCGGTTGACGAACTCGCCCTGTTCGACGAGTCGGCGGATGTCGTTATCGATGCGGTCGGGCAGCGAGAGTTCGACTTTCGACATGCTCCATACTCAGAGATGCACAGGTGATAAATGTGCGCTCCACCCTGACTGTCCCGGACAGCGCACGGAGAGCGGCCGAGAGGGACTGAGCACCGACCTCCGCCCCGAACGGGTTCACACTCGTCTCCACGCACGTCGGCCACGACCCGCGGGCACGGCTCGTCTCCCGACCGACCCACGTCGTGGTTCACAGAAAAGTCAAGGCGGATGCCCCGAGGCTTGACCTCGGGGAGGAAGCCGACAACCGAGAACACAAACCACGCTACGATGGCAGGCCGACTCCCAGCTATCAAATAACCATAGACCAATATGTGAAACACAGTGGAGTACCGTCGTACCGCCGTCATCAAACTCGACACGCCCGATGGGGTCGATTCGCTCCTTCGTGAGACTGTCGAGCAGTTCAAACACTGCGCCAACACCGCTTCGGAGTGGTGCTGGCATGGCGACGACGGATACCACGTCACATCCAAAGCCAAAGCCGAACAAGTTCTCTATGACCAACTCCGCGACGAAACCGACCTCACCGCCAACCTCGTCCAAAAGGGGATTCGGCGGGCTGTTGAAGCAGTTAAAAGTGGTGTCGAACGCCTCAAGCGTGGAGAGAACACCTCACGACCCTACTTTTCAGCGGACAGCGCGGTGTACGACAAGCGAAGTGCGACGTTCCACCGTGACCACGTATCCCTCTCCACCATAGACGGGAGAATCGAGTGCGATTACATCCTTCCCGGCGACCCGGAGAACCCACCGACGAAGTACGTCGCCGACGCGGACTTCGAGTTTCGGATGGCACACTTGCAGTACCGAGACGGCGACTGGTATTTGCACGCTTCCATGCGGAAGGTCGTAGCAGACGACGAATCGTCCGACTCCGATTCCAAGCACAGACCAGTCCTTGGTGTGGATTTGGGCGTCAACAACATCGCCGTCGTTTCAACGGGGCGCTTCTGGTCGGCAGACGAGTTCAACCACTGGCATCGGGAGTACGAGAGCC
>NZ_JBEPXO010000104.1:0-12255 GCF_041641895.1 Salinigranum sp.
AGACGAAACCGTCAAACCCGGTCCCGGTGACTCTCTGGTACGAATGCTCACGAAGCGAATCATCCCCTGCATCGACGTCGACCTCGACGACGAGGGGAACGCGGCCGTCTACACGGGCGTCAACTTCGAGGACCTCAAGTACACCGGCGACCCCGTCGAGATGGCCAAACGGTACAACGAGGCGGGTGCCGACGAGTTCGTCTTCCTCGACATCACCGCGAGCGCCGAAGGGAGAGAGACGATGCTCGACACGGTCTCGAGCGTCGCGGACGAGGTGTTCATTCCGCTGACGGTGGGCGGCGGCATCCGGACCCGCGAGGACATCAAGGAGACGCTCCGGGCGGGCGCGGACAAGGTGTCGATAAACACCGCCGCCCTGGAGGAGCCCGCCCTCATCGACGAGGGGGCACGCGCGTTCGGGTCACAGTGTATCGTCATCTCCGTCGACGCACGCCGCCGGTACGACGAGGCGGGAGAACACTACGAGCAGATCGACGGCGAGTCCTGCTGGTTCGAGTGCACGGTCAAGGGCGGCCGCGAGGGGACCGGTGTCGACGTCGTCGAGTGGGCGACGGAGGCCGAATCAAGGGGTGCGGGAGAACTGTTCGTCAACAGCATCGACACCGACGGGACGAAAGACGGCTACGACATCCCGCTCACCCGCGCCGTCTGCGACGCCGTCTCCACGCCGGTCATCGCCTCGTCGGGGTGTGGCGGGCCGGAACACGCCTACGAGGTGTTCACCGAGGCGAACGCCGACGCGGCGCTCGCGGCCTCCATCTTCCACTTCGACGAGTACACCGTCCGCGAGGTCAAGGAGTACCTCGCCGAACGCGACGTCCCGGTCAGACTCGAAGACTGAGCGGTCCTGTCGGGTCCCGTCGGTGAGCGCGTCCGCTCACGCGGGTCGACGCGACGGGTCTGTTCGGCCGAGAGGCGTGACGCAGGACAGAGAGACGGGGGCCGAGTCGCTCAGAGTGCGGCCTCGAAGGCCTCGCGGAAGTCGGTCGTCATCTCCTGGCCGCGGCCGGCCGCGTCGGCGAGTGCGTCGAGGGGGTCGACGCCCGGTTCGGTCTTCAGTGTGAGAATCGGTTCGGTCTGTCCACCGGACTGTTCGGGGTTGACGTCGTAGGTAGCCGCGGCGACGCCCGGCGTCTCCAGGAGACTGCCCTTGAGGACGTTCATGAACGTGTGGTCCTCGCCGGCAATCTCGAGGCGGAGTTGTTCGTCCGTCTTGTCGATGACCCGCAGTTCCATACCCTCTCGTTTTCCGGTGATGCGTTTCAACGTTTCGTGTCCAGTCGCTCCGGGCCCGTCGCGACCGGCCCGCGGCGCTCCGCGCTAGAGGACAGGGAACAGCGACGCCACGTCCACGTCGGCGTCGACGAGTCGGTACTGGTGACCGTCGCGCTCGACGACGCTGGCGGCCGCGAGGTGGTCGAGGTGAGCCCACGCCTCGCCGGGGCCGTGCAGGATGTGGATTCGCTCCAGCGTCCCGAAGAGGTGTGCCGAGACGGTCCAGACGTCGCAGGGACCGTGTTCGTCGAGGACGTCGACGACGCGGCGCGTCCGTTCGCGGTGGTGGTCGATAATCGCCCGGGCCCGGTCGGCGGGCGCGTCGATGGGCTCTCGGTGACCGGGCCACGCTCGACGCCACCCGGCGTCGACGACCCGTCCGAGGCTCTCGACGTACTGCTGGAGCGGCGCGTCGACGCGGAGGTCCGCACCGCCGACGTTCGGCGTGTACTTCGGGAGGACCGCGTCGCCGACGAACGCGTCCGTCTCCTCCCCACGCTCGAATTCGAAGCCGCACAGGCCGGCGGCGTGTCCCGGGAGGTGGACGACCGTGAGGTCGACGCCGCCGACGCGGAGTCGGTCGCCGTCCTCGAACGGAGTGACGTCGACCGGGTCGCCGCGCGCGTCGGCGTGGGTGTCGACGAACGACCGCAGCGCCGTCCGCGACTCGTCGGGGATCTGCCACTCCTCGAACCGTCGCTCCTCGAGGGTGTGGTACGCGTCCCACGCCGCCTCGGAGCGCGAAACGAGGTCGGCGTCGGCGGCGTGGACGTGGACCGTCGCCCCGCTCTCGGCCTGAATCGCCCCGGCGAGTCCCGCGTGGTCGGCGTGCCAGTGGGTGAGGACGACGTCGGAGACGTCGGCGAACCCGAGGCCGAGGTCACGGAGTCCCGCTTCGAGTTCCGCTCTGGTCTCCGGGACGTCGACTCCGGCGTCGACGAGCGCGACGTCCGTGTCCGTCTGAAGCACGTAGACGTCGTTCTTCCCCTCGAAGACCGTGTTCCCCAGCTGGACGCGTCGGACCTCGGGGTCCGCCGAAGGCGAGTCCGTGGACATACCCCTTCTCACCAGGGGGGCGTAATGAGTGTTTCACTGGTCGGTGGCGTGGACCCGGAGCGGGGGACTCGGAACGGCGAGAGAACGATGCGGTGCGGTCGGACGACCGAAGGCAAACGGGGACCGCAGTCGAGCGGGCCCCGGACTGACCAAGCCACTGCGAGGAGCACCAGTCCTGCAGGTGCCTGACGCGCCCGGCGGCATGTGACACCACGCGCGTCATTCCCCTATTGCAGAGATGTATTCAAAAGCTTGGTGCTCGCGCCAATTACAACCATTATCACGCTCTCGAGTACTATATTGTTTGCACGAGACGGCCGAAGAACTGGATAATGGCAGATGACAACGTATCTCACATGGTCGTTCGTGGACGATTCGGGGCGTGGGGTTCCCGACTGTCGACGCGCGGGGGGTCGTCCCGTCGACGAGAGACGGTGCCGTCGGGACGGCGCGGCGTCACCGGACGTGGTACGGCTGGTCGCCGGCGAGGAACCGTCCGAGGTCGACCTCACGGCGGTAGTCGGTCCGCTGGAGTTCGCGGAGGCCGTCGACGAGACGGCCGTGGTCGTCGTCCGTCCAGTCGGCCGGGTCGAGGACGGGGACGACGAGGAACCCGGTACCCAGAATCTCGGTGCCGTGGACGGCCGCGAGGTCGATTCCCTCGTCGACCGGTCGCGCCGTGTGGTTCCGGAAGACGTACGCCGTCGCCCGTTCGCCGACGGGGACGAGGACGTGCGCTGCGATGGCGCGGAGTTCGGCGTCGAGGTATCGTTCGAGGTCCGCGTAGGCCGCCTCCGTCGGGACGTCGCCCTCGGGGACGCACATGTGGAGGTACGAGAGGTAGGTCCTGTCGACGGTCGGTTCGTCGCCCGTCGCCTCGAGGAGTCCCGCCTCGGCGAGCGCCGCCTGGAGTCGGTAGCCTGCCTCGTTGGTGAACGGGACACCGGTGTCGGCGCCACCGTGGACGCCGGGGTGGTCGCCGACGACGTGAAAGTGCGCGTTGGCGTCGCCGTAGCCCGGAACGAAGCGGGCACAGTCCGGCCGCATCCCGAAGGGGTTCCTCGTCCGGTCCGTGACGTTCTTCACGCGAACCCGTACGAACGGTGACCGTTAAACCGCCGCGGTTTCGTCCGACTGCGACGAGGGCCGGGGCCGGACGAACCGGAGACGAGAGCCGAGTGTGGGACCGGAGACGACCGGAGAACGAACGGGCGGACGCGGACGACGATGGGTCGGGAGGCCGGCGGTCGGACGGGAGGGCGGTGGGACGGGGGGTTACAGTTCGACGCCGGAGGGGATGAGACTCTCCGAACGGAGGAGTTTGCCGTCGGCGTCGTAGACGAGGAACGTCTGTTTCTCGTAGACGACGAGGTCCTCGCCGTCGAGCGTTATCTCGACCCGGTAGCGCCCGTCGTCCGCGTCGGCGTGGCGGCCGTACTCCCGGGCGGCCTTGATGAACCGGAAGACGTTCTCGGCCGACTCGTTGAGTTCGAGGATGAAGTCACCGGTCACCCGGTTCGTGACACCGACGACGCCGGTCGATTCCTCGTCGTCGCCGTCGCCGTCGCTGTCGCCCTCCCCGTCGAGTCCGTCGACCAGACGGAAGGCGACATCCGTCTCTGCCGCGGAGAGGAGGTCGCCGTCGGCGGTAGAGAGGCGCTCTGTGAGTGTGTCGTGCGGCCCGTGGAAATCGATGCGTACCAGCGGCTGCTGGGGCGTTCCGCCTTCGTCGACCCAGTCGACGTCGTGGACGTCCAACGTGAAGTAATCGCGCCTCATTCGACAGACGGGACTAAGGTATGCCGCCGTATGAACGTAACGCCCCGTCCCGACAGCTTTTTTCGCTCTCGACGTGGCCTCCGGGTATGGTCTGGGTCCGCTCCGAGTACGCCGGGGAACTCGCCGTGTTGTCGACGTGGCTGTCGGCGTTCATCCCGTGGAACGTGATGCTCTCCTCGGTCGCCGGTGGGAGCGTGCTGTTCGTCCGCTTCCCCTTCGTGCAGGTCCGGTACGCCTACGGCGTGCCGTTCGCCGAGGGGACGGTGATACTCGACCCGCTGTCCGCCATCTCGTTTCAGGCCGGCAACTCCATCGCCGTCGCCTACCAGGCGTGGGCCGTCGGGGCGGGCGTCTTCGCCCTCGCGCTCGTCTTCTCGGTCGTCTACTACCTCGCCGAGGAGCGCGTCGAGGCGCTCCCCGTCGACCCCGTCCGGGTCGTCGGCGCGCTCCTCGGGGTGACCGGCGTCGTCCTCGCCGCCGCGACGTTCCTGCTCTTCACCCGCGGCTTCCCCGGCGTCCCCATCCCGCTCGGCGTCGTGTTCTTCCTCCTCTTCGGGGGCGTGTTGCTCACCATCGACCGGACCGACTGACGGGGGACGACCGGACCGACTACTCACCCCCTCAATCTCACCGCTGAGAAGGCCGGACGAACGTTTTTATGTCCGGTGCGCCGACCTCACCACCTGTATCAGGAGTCCGTAATGTCTCGGCACGCAACAGAGGAGGAGAGGGACGACGCGGCATCACCAGCGGACGGTATCGTGGGGCCGCTCGACGGACTGCGACACGGCGTCCGACAGGCGCTCGGGATGGTCGGCCTGGGCGGGTTCAAGTATCGTCCGTTGCGGCCGTCGACGGACGGCCCGCTGAGCGAGTTCTCGCTCCCCCCCGGTCACGAGGAGGTGGAACGCTACTGGGTGAACGCGCCGTACACGTACGTCGTCGTCAGCTACGACGAGGAGGCGAGCGAACACCAGTACAACGTGGTCGAACCGGACCTCGGCGAGTTCGGGACGACGCTCCTCGAACGGGTCCGGCGCGACATCCGAGAGCCACTGCTGTACCGGGACGCGACCGACGAACTCGGCGCGGGTGCGCTCAGAGACGAACTGGTGTCGCTCCTCGACGAGTACGGCGTCGACATCGACGTGGGGACGTTCCACGCGCTGTGGTACTACCTCGTCCGCGACTTCCTCGGGTACGACCGGGTCACGCCGCTGATGGACGACCCCCACATCGAGGACATCTCGTGTGACGGCTACGACCTCCCCATCTTCGTCTACCACAGCGGCTACACCGACATCGAGACGAACGTCACGTTCGGACAGAAGGAACTCGACAACTACGTCGTCCGCCTGGCTCAGCGGTCGGGGCGGCACGTCAGCGTCGGCGACCCCGTCGTCGGCACCACGCTCCCGAACGGGTCGCGTGCGGAGTTGGCCCTGGGCGAGGAGGTCACCCCCCGTGGGTCGGCGTTCACGCTCCGGATGTACGCCGACGAACCGTTCACGCCCATCGACCTCATCGACTACGGCACCTTCTCGGTCGAGCAGATGGCGTATCTGTGGCTCTGTATCGAGAACAACCGCTCGCTCATCTTCGCCGGCGGGACGGCCTCGGGGAAGACGACGTCGATGAACGCGGTGTCGATGTTCATCCCGCCGCGGTCGAAGGTGCTGACCATCGAGGACACCCGCGAACTGACGCTGTACCACGACAACTGGCTCTCCTCGGTGACCCGGACCCGACTCCACGAGGGAGCGGACATCGACATGTACGACCTCCTCCGCTCGGCGCTCAGACACCGTCCCGAGTTCATCATCGTCGGCGAGGTGCGCGGCGAGGAGGCCGTGACGCTGTTCCAGGCGATGAACACCGGCCACACGACGTTCTCGACGATGCACGCCGACAGCGTCGAGACGGTCATCAACCGACTGGAGAACGAACCTATCAACGTCCCGCGCGCGATGGTGCAGTCGCTGGACTTGCTCTGTGTGCAGACGCTCACGCGGTTCGACGGCGAACGGGTCCGGCGCTCGAAGGGTATCGGCGAAATCGGCGGCATCGACCAGCGGACGGGCGAACTCGACTACTCGAACGCCTTCGCGTGGAACGCGGAGACGGACAGTTTCGACCGCTTCGACAGCACGCTCCTCGACGAGATTCGCGACGACCGGGGCTGGACGCAGACGGAACTCCGGCGGGAGCTACGGAACCGCGAGCGGTTCCTCCGCTTCCTCGCCGACCGCGGGGTGAACGACTACCGGACGTTCACGGCGCTCGTCAACGAGTACTACGTCCACCCGGACCGCGTCATCCAGCGGGTCGAGGAGGCTCACGAGACGGAGGTCCCGGCGGAGTAGCGTCATGCTCCACCTCCTCGTCCCACTCGTCTGCGTCCTCGGACTCGTCACGTTCCTCGTCGTCACGTTCGTCGACCACCGTGTCGACCGGCTCCTCACGCGAGCGAGTCTCAGGCTGTTCGGGTCACTCCTCGGACGCGAGGGCCGTCGCCGTCGGCGGGAGGTGGAACGTATGCGCGCCGCGCACGTCGGCCAGACCCACGGTCGCTTCGCCTCGCGGACGCTGTTCGTCGCGGCTTCACTGGGGTTCGTCGGCTCCGTCCTGACCGTCTACGCCGTCGGGTCCGTGCTCGTCCTCATGGACGTCAGCCCGACCGACCTCACGGGGACGTTCACCGGTTCGCTCGGCGTGACGATCCCCCCGGGGCTTCGGGGTCTCCTCCCCTCGGTCCTCGCGTTCTTCTCGGGAACCGACAGCGTCGCGCAGGTGACGCTCCTCGGTCTGATAGTCGTCCTGGTCGTCGCCGGGGTGACGCTCGGGGTGCCGGCGGCGGCCCTCGGCTACCAGGCCCGCTGGCTCTACCTCGACCAGGTGGCGAACGCGCGGGCGAACCGCATCGACACGACGCTCCCGCGGACCGTCGCGTTCATCTACGCGCTGTCGCGCTCCGGGATGCCGTTCCCGACGGTGCTCGAGACGCTCGCGGCGAACCGCGAGGTGTACGGCGAAGCCGCAGAGGAGTTCGCCGTCGTCGTCCGCGACACGAACACGTTCGGGACCGACGTCATCACCGCGCTCGAAGACACCGCGAGACGGACTCCGAGCGACGGCCTCGAGGAGTTCGCCGAGAACCTCGCGAGCGTTCTCGGCTCCGGGCGGGCGCTCTCGTCGTTCCTCCACGAACAGTACGAGCGCTACCAGGACGAAATCGCCGCCCAGCAGCAGACGTATCTCGAACTGCTCGAGACGTTCGCGGAGATATACGTGACCGTCCTCGTCGCCGGGCCGCTCTTCTTCATCACGGTGCTGGTGGTCATCGGCCTCGTCATCTCCGACACCCTCCCCCTGATTCAGGTCGTCACCTATCTGGGTATCCCTCTCGCGAGCATCGCGTTCATCGTCTACATCGACAGCATCACGGACTCGCTCCGGGCGTCGAGCTGGCAGAGTGACCTCGACGTCGACAGTGAGGCGACGGACGAAGGGCTCCTCGCGCACGCGAGGGCACCCACAGCGACCGACGGCGGAACCGTCGACGCCGGAGGGGTGCGCAAGGCGCAGAACTACGCTCGCCTCCGCGCGTACGACCGCACGGCGGCGCTCCGGGCGTGGCTCGACGACCCGAAGGCGAAGATACTGGCCAACCCGCTCGTCACGCTGTACTTCACGGTCCCCATCGCCCTCGTGTGGGTCGCGCTCACGTTCGACCGGACGGTCGCGCTCTCTGCCGGCGCCGCGAGCACACAGGGGTTGCAGGCGTACCGCGTCGTCGACGTCGTCGACGAGCCACTGGTCGAGGCGGCGTTGCTCGTCATGGGGCTGCTGTCGCTCATCTACGAGCTTCGGAAGCGGACCTATCGGGACATCGAGAACGCGACGCCCGACTTCCTCGACCGGATGGCGAGCGTCAACGAGGCCGGACTCACGGTCGTCTCGAGTATCAAGCGCGTCTCGCAGACCGACCTCGGTGCGCTCGGGACCGAACTGCGACGAGCACACCGCGACATCGAGTGGGGTGCGGACGTGGCGAGCGCGCTCCGGCGCATGGCCAACCGGACGCGGGCACCGATGCTCACCCGGTCGGTCGCGCTCGTCACCAACGCGATGGGCGCCAGCGGCGACATCTCTCCTGTCCTGCGAATCGCGGCCAACGAGACCGAGGACACGCGGTCGCTCCGGGAGGAACGCCGCCAGCAGATGCTGACCTACCTCGTCGTCATCTACGTCTCCTTCTTCGTCTTCCTCGGCATCATCGTCGCGCTCACCGTCTCGTTCATCCCCGCCATCGAGTCGGCGAGTCAGAGCGCCGCGTTCTCGGGCGGCTCGGCCGTCTCCACCGGCGTCTTCTCCAGCCTCGGAACGGTCGACACCGACGCGTACTCGCTCCTGTTCTTCCACGTCACGCTCGTGCAGGGAGTGTTCTCGGGCCTCATCGCCGGCCAGCTCGGAGAGGGGAGCGTCACCGACGGCCTCAAACACGCCACGCTCCTCGTGTTCGTCACCTACGTGGTGTTCCTTCTCGTCTGAGCGCCCGCCTGGGAGCCGAGGAACGGGTTTTTGACGCCGCTCCGCGGAGTCGACACATGGACGGCGACGTGGCCGACACAGCCCGGACCTACGACCGAATCGCGTCACACTTCGCGGCGACTCGCGAGTACGCCTGGCCCGAAGTCGAGACGTTCCTCGACGGGCGACGCGGACGGGTCGCACTCGACGTCGGCTGTGGGAACGGACGACACACCGAACTCCTGGCCGACCGCGCACCGCGAGTCGTCGGTATCGACGTCAGCCGCGGGCTACTCGATGAGGCGCGCGCCCGCGCTGCGGAGCGCGGGTTCGACGCGGCGTTCCTGCAGGGCGACGCCGCCGCGCTCCCCCTGTGCGCGGGGACGGTCGACCTCGCGGTGTACGTCGCGACCCTCCACCACCTCGCGCCTCGTGCGCGCCGCATCGCGAGCCTCGACGAACTCGCACGGGTCCTCGCGGCAGAGGGGCGGGCGGTCGTGAGCGCGTGGTCGACGGTCCACGACCGGTTCGCCGACCGGGAGAGCGGGGGCGGCGAGGCGGGGTTCGACACCACCGTCGACTGGACGCTCCCCGGCGGCGAGACCGTTCCCCGGTTCTACCACATCTACGCGCCCGAGGAGTTCCGCGCCGACCTCGACGCCTCGCGGCTCGTCGCTCACGACGTGTTCGTCTCCAGCGGGAACTGCTACGCCGTCGTCGGTGTGGACGAGCGGCGAGGTTGAGTCCGGGCGCGAGGACGGGCGGCGGACCGTCTGGAACGTCGCGGGGCGACCACTGGCCCGGGTGCGTGTGCATCGACAACACACACCGGGTGGATTCCCCCGACGCACGAACGTCCGACGTTTATCTTTCCGCAGTCCAAGGAGAGAGTGATGACCGACTCGCCCACCGCAGAGGAGTTCGAGGTCGTCGTCGTCGGCGGCGGTCCCGCCGGCCTGACCTCGGCGCTGTACACGACGCGACTAGGCCACGACACCGCGCTCGTCGACCGCGGTGGCGGGCGCGCAGCGATGATGCTCGACACGCACAACGTCATCGGCGTCCCCGAATCCGTGTCGGGCAACGAGTTCCTCCAGACCGCCCGCGACCAGTTGGAGGCGTACGGCACCTCGCTGATCCGTGACTTCGTCACCGACGTCGAGCGAACCGACGACGGTCGGTTCCGCCTCGCCGGGAACGACGGGGCGTACCTCGCCGACCGTGTCGTCCTCGCCACGGGGTTCAACGACGAACGCCCCGACCCGCCGCTCCCGCGAACGGGCCGTGGCCTCCACTACTGCCTGCACTGTGACGCGTACATGTTCGTCGACGAGTCGGTGTACGTGATGGGCCACTCCGACTCCGCGGCGTACGTGGCGATGATCATGCTCAACTTCACCGACGAAGTCGACATCCTCCTCCGGGGTGAGGAGCCGACGTGGAGCGACGAGACCGACCGACTGGTCCGCGCGCACCCCGTCGACGTCGTCGAGGAGGACGTCGTCGGCCTCACGAAGGACGACGACGGCTGGCTGGAGAGCTTCGAGTTCGAAGACGGCAGCGTCCGGGAGTACCGGGGCGGGTTCGCGATGTACGGCTCGAACTACAACACCGGCCTCGCAGAGCAGCTCGGGGTCGACCTGAACGACGACGGCACCGTCGACGTCGACGACCACGGGCGGACGAGCGTCGACGGAGTGTACGCCGTCGGCGACACCGTCCCCGGCCACAACCAGATTCCCGTGGCGATGGGAATGGGCGCGAAGGCCGGCATCGCCATCCACATGGAACTCCGGGAGTTCCCCAAGTCGCTGGAGGAAATCGAAAGCGAAGGACCGGTCGACGGCGAGTCCGTCCCCTCCATGTCGGACGACCTGCGCGAGACGGCGCGAGCACACGGCGACGACTGACCCGACCCGGAACCCCGTTCGCTCCGGTGGTGTCGCGAGACGCGGGCGAGGAGCGAGTCGCGGGGTCGCATCCACGTACCGCACTCCGCGGCGAGTAACGTAAGGTCCTTATTCCGGGGTAGGGTACGAAGGAAGTGAACGCCGGTGGCGAGCGGTTCCGACGGAGTCGCGAGCCTCGGTGTGAGTGAAGCGAGCGCCGGTGGTCTAGTGGTAGGACCTGAGCCTTCCAAGCTCATGGCCCGGGTTCGAATCCCGGCCGGCGCATACCGTCTCGAACGCCAGTGAGAGCCGTGTCCGTGCGACGTGATTTGAATCAGAGAGCATCGCGAGCGGAGCGAGCAAAGCGCCCGTGGGCCAAATCCCGGCCGGCGAACTCTGCGAGAGACGGACGTGACGAGCGAACGCGCCCCCGAGGAGACGGAGTGGAGACGTGTGCTTGCGAGTGACAGGAATACCTGTTTCGGGAGGCGTCCCGTACTACGCTACATGCCCCACTCCTCGTGTCCCAGATGTGGATACTGGCTGGCACCGAGGGTGGGCCTCGACGTCCGGGGCGGGGACGTCGTGGAACAGTTCGAGTGTCACGAGTGTGGCCGCGAGTGGGCGGACCAGATTCTGTAGGCGCTCTCCCGTCGGAGTCGAGAGCCGTCACGGGGAGCGTGGGGTGGTGTATGGTCGCGTTCTCACTGCGTCCGTCCCGCCGGACACCCCGGCTCGACGCACCAAAATCCTGTCGACCAGAATACACAAGTGCGTCCCGACAGTAGGCGACGTACCGATGTCATCTGACGAAGACGCCGAGAGACGTCACGCGTCGAACCCGACGCTCGCCCGGAGCGTCATCGAGGACCGCGGCGGCTACCCCGCACACGAACCGAAGAGCGAGGGACAGGGCGACCACGGACTGCTCCGCGTCAGCCTCGTCGGCGAGGACGAGGACCTGAAGGAGATCTCCTGGGAGGAGTTCGAGTCCGAGTTCGAAGCGAAGGAACTCGAACTCGTCTACTCCGACGACGGGACGGCCATCGTCGACGGCAAGTCGATGTTCCTCCAGCCACGCGAGACAGACGACGAGTGAGTCGCGGTGTCCGGTGCGTCCCGAGAGCGCGGCCGACGCCGAGCGGAGTCGAGTTCCGCGAACCGTCGTGACAAGAGATTTTTTCGTCGCCGTCGAGTAGTGGGTGGCGTGGCTGACGACCTGCCGAGCCGTGACGACATCGCACGCGGACAGACAGTCGAAATCGTCCAGGAGCAGGACGGCCACCCGGGCGACCCCATCGTCGGCGACGTGTCGACGGTGTTGACCGACGAGCACACCCACCCCGGTGGCATCAAGGTAGAACTCGAATCCGGTGTCGTCGGCCGCGTCAAGCAGACGGACCCCGAAGATGCGTGACCCTCACGCCCCCGTGCCGACCGCTCCGGAGGCGGCCGGGGCCGTGAGGGCTGTCAGACGCCGGCCGATCGCGTAGCAGTCAGGGGCGCTCGGCGGAACCCGCCGTCGGCCGGTCGACGTAGTCGTCGGTTCCCGGCCGCGTCGACTGCGGAACGCGGCACGAGGGCGACGGCCACCGCCGAACCTACAGAGAGTGGGGAGCGGTCGGCACGCCGGTCGATACATTCCCAAGCCCCTATCACGCACCGCGGTGATGCTGCGCGTATGAGCCACGAGCAACCACAACGT
>NZ_JBEPXO010000105.1:0-12234 GCF_041641895.1 Salinigranum sp.
GTACACTCCCAGGCCGACGAATCGTGTCTCCCGGGGACCGAGCCTGCGGCTCTGGCGACCGCTTCTGGTTTCCTGTCGGTGCTCCATGTCTCAGGCGTTCGTCAGTTCGAAGTCGCAGACGAAGGCGCTGTTTCCGCCCAGGTCCCAGTCGAACTGGTCGTCGTACGACACCGTGGCGCTCGTGGATTTGGCGGTCTTCATCGTCATATCCGATGTGAACGGATGTGGGTAGACCTCTCCGACGTCCTCGTTGAACCCCACCGCTTCGGCGACTTCCATCGCCACGTCGTCGCCGACGGAGACGCGCGTCGTCTCGCCGTCGCGCTCGAACTCCATCGGGGCCGTCGTCGACTCGGTCGACCGGACGTGCGTCTCAGCGACCGCCGCCCAGATACCACCCGCGCGTCCGAAGTAGATGTCTTCGAGCGCCTCTCGTTCCTCGTCGGTCGCCTCGTCGTCGACGAGCAGTACCACGTCCCACTGCGTCGCGGGGTCCATCAGGACGCCCTCGTCCGTCGAGACGAGTGTCGCGACCGTTCGCCCGCTCACGTCCACGTCGCCGTAGTTTCCGTCGGTGATGTTCCACGCGATTGCGAACGTACAGGCGCCGTCGTCGGGTGCCTCCAGCCACAGACACTGACAGACGACGTCACAGTTACACGCCTCCGCGTACTCCCCCGAAATCGTCCACTCTGTTACCATTGTAACCCCCTCCCTGTGAAGAGTCAACAGCTAGCAACATAAGTGCGACTTTGATTCGTTCGTGATAGTCGAGCGTCACGAAATCGGGGAGGCCGACGTGCCGGTCGGTTCAGACGACCCGTTCGCGCCGTCTCCACCACAGGCCGCCAGCGAGACAGGTGACGACGGCCAGACCGACGAGGAGTGCCGGGTTCGACCCCGCCGCCCGCGTGAGCGGCGCGAGGACGTAGTCGATGGGGGCGCGCTCGCCCGACCCCGCGTAGACCAGCCACACGAGGGCGGCGTTGTAGACGGCCCACCCGCCGAAGGAGTAGACGGTGAACTTCCGGACGCTCATCCGGGCGAAGCCCGCGGGCACCGAGATGGGCGTCCGGAGGACGGGGACGACCCGTCCCCAGAACATCAGTCCCTCGCCCCACCGACGGAACCACGCCTTGCTCCGTTCGACCTCTGACTCGGGGACGCGGAGGACGTGGCCGTACCGCTGCAGTATCCGGTCGCCGTTGACGCCGAACAGGTAGTACGCGAGCAGACTGCCGAAGACCGCACCCACGGTTCCGACGGCGACGAACAGAACGAACTCGCCGGGGGTCGTGACCAGATACGCCGCCGCGAAGGGGATGACCACCTCTGAGGGCGCGAAGTGGACGGTCCACGCCGTCTCCAGGACGACGAAGACGAACAGCGCGAGGTAGCCGTACGTCTGGACGAAGCCGACGAGCGCCTGCGTGAACGCGTCGACCGAGACCACTGGTCGCAGGGAGGAACCACCGCGTTATATGTTTCGCGTCTCGTCACTCCCGCTATGCGCGGACTCGGTGCACTCGACGTCGTCTCCGGACTCCCTCCCGTGGTCGTCGACCTGTTCGACCTCCTGACGCGGCTCGGTGACCCGTGGCTACTCCTCGGCGTTCTCGCCACTCTCTACGCCGCCTCCGACCGGGCCGGTCTCGACCGCCGTCGCGTCGGATTCGTTCTCGCCACCGCCTTCCTCGCCCTCGGGGTGACGCTGGCGCTGAAGTCGGCGTTCGCGCTCCCTCGCCCGCCCGGCGCGCTCGAGGAGGGGTACGGCTTCCCCAGCGGGCACGCGCTCGGGTCGACCGTCGTCTGGGGGACGGCTGCTCTCGCGCTCGACACCGGTCGTCGGCGCGTCCGCCTGGCCGTCGCCGGAAGCGTGGTTCCCCTGGTCGCCGCCTCTCGGGTCGTCATCGGCGTCCACTACCTCGTCGACGTCGTCGTCGGCGTCGCAGTCGGCCTCGTCCTCGTCGGCCTCGTCTTCGCGACGCTGTGGCGCGACCGGTCCACGCCGCCGACGCACGCCGCCGTCGACCGGGTGTTCGCCCTCGCGGCTGTCGCGGCGCTCGCCGCGCTCGTCCTCTCCAGTAGCGTGAACACGCTTCTCACCGTCGGTGCGACCCTCGGTGGCTGGGTCGGGTGGCGCCTCGTCGAACCGACCGTCGCGTCCGTCGGTACGCCGCTCTCGCCCCGAGGGACCGTCTTCGCCCTCGCCGGCCTCCCGGCCGTCCTCGGTGGCCTCCTCGCCCTCGACGCCGCTGCCGCGGCCGCGACCATCCCCGACACGCTGACGATGGGCCTCGCCGGGGGGTGTGTCGCACTGCTGTTCGCGTTACCGCGACTCGCTCGCCTGGCTGTCGAGTGAGGCCCGCCTCGCGCTCGACCGCTCCGCTACCCACCTGCTGTGTCCCGGCTCCGCCTGCGAGTGTAGACGACCGCTGCGACTGCCAGGAGTGCGAGTGTGGCCGTCAGCACGCCGGTCACCCACGTCCCGAGGACGCCAGCGACGTCGCGGAGGACCTGCGCGACGAGGACGACGACGGCGAGAGTCAGCAGGCGTTCTATCCGGGTGAGTCGCGTCTGGAGGGCGGACTCGTCCATACGGGCTCTCACCGCACACGGGCGGAAAACGGTTCGTCCCGACGCGGGCGGGCGTGGGTGTGCGGCGCGCGGCTGTACCTCTCTTCTGTCGGAGACAGTCGGCGGCGCGACGTGGTCGGCGACGCGGACGCGGACGCGGCTGCGAAAATAGTGAGTCGTGGGGGTGCGCGCTCAGAACTTCTCGAGGTACTGGTCGAGTTCCCACTGCGAGACGTCGATACGGAACTCGTCGTACTCGTGCGTCTTGGCTTCCATGAACTTCTCGTACACGTGGCTCCCGAGCGCCTCTTGGACGGTCTCGTCGGCCTCGAGCGCGTCGAGCGCCTCGCCGAGGTTCGACGGCAGCGTGGTGATGCCGTACTCCTCGCGCTTCTGCTCGTCGAACTCGTAGATGTTCTCGCGAATCGGGGCGGGCGCTTCGAGGTCCGCCTCGACGCCGTCGAGACCGGCGTGGATGAGCGCCGCGAAGGCGAGGTACGGGTTACACGACGGGTCGGGGAAGCGCGCCTCGATGCGTGAGGCGGCCGGGACGCGCGCGGCCGGCTTGCGGATGAGCGCCGAGCGGTTGCGGTCGGACCAGGCGACGTAGACGGGTGCCTCGTAGCCCGGAACCAGGCGCTTGTAGCTGTTGACTGTCGGGTTCGTGACGGCGGCGAGCGCCGGGGCGTGTTCGAGGATGCCCGCGAGGAACGAGTGTGCGGTGGAGCTCAGGTTGAACTCGTCGTCCTCGTCGTGGAAGGCGTTCTCGCCGTCCTCGGTGAACAACGAGATGTGCGTGTGCATCCCGGAGCCGTTGATTCGCGGGATAGGCTTGGGCATGAACGTCGCGTGGAGGTCGTGCTGGGCGGCGATAGCGCGGACGACCATCCGGAACGTCGCGACGTTGTCCGCCGTCGAGAGCGCGTCGTCGTACTTGAAGTTGATCTCGTGCTGGCCCTGGGCGACCTCGTGGTGGCTGGCCTCCATCTCGAAGCCCATCTCCTCGAGGCCGTAGATGATGTCACGACGGACGTCGCTCGCGAGGTCCTTGGGGGCGACGTCGAAGTAGCCGCCGGCGTCGTTCGTCTTCGTCGTCGCACGGCCATCTTCGTCCTCCTCGAACAGGAAGAACTCGGGTTCGGGCGCCGCGTTGACCTCGTATCCCATCTCCTCGGCGCGGGCGAGCGCCTGTTTCAGGACGTACCGGGGGTCGCCCTCGAACGGCTCCCCGGTGGAGGTGTCGATGACGTCGCACATGAACCGGGCCGCAGACCCCGACTCGGTGCTGCGCCACGGCAACACCGCGAACGTCTCGGGGTCGGGCTTGAGCCGCATGTCCGACTCCTGGATCCGGACGAACCCCTCGATGGAGGAGCCGTCGAAGTAGATGCCCTCGGTGAACGCCTTCTCCGCCTGTGACGCCGGTACGGAGACGTTCTTCACCGTTCCGAGGATGTCGGTGAACTGGAGTCGGAGGAAATTGACGTTCTTCTCTTCGATTTCGTCCAATACTGCTTGTGCTTCGTCAGTCAGACCGCCATCTGGTGCTGTGTGTTCGTCCGTCATCTTCTGGACAATCTACGCCTATACAGCCAGTATAAAGACCTTGTCGCTTAGTGCAAGGCCGTCCAGCGCTCCAAGAGAAGTGGTCATTCGTAAAGTTCTAAACCCCGGGTCGTGTGTTCAACTGTAATGACGTACGAAAACCTCGACGCCAAACTCATCAACGAACTGCTCGGCGACGGACGAGCGAGCCTCCGCAGTCTCGCTGAAGACCTCGACGTCTCCGTGACGACCGTCTCGAACCACCTCCGCGACCTCGAAGAGGAGGGCGTCATCGAGGGCTACACACCCATCGTCAACTACGACGCTCTCGGCTACGACGTCACGGCCGTCATCCAGCTGAAGGTCGAGGGGAGCGCGCTCCCCGAGATTACGGAGCGGCTGAAGGACCAGAACCAGATGATTTCGGTGTACGAGGTCACCGGTGACTACGACATCATCGCCATCGGGAAGTTCAAAGACACCGACGGCATGAACCAGCAGATCAAGGCGCTCCTCACCGACGCGGACATCCGCGAGTCGAACACGTCCGTCGTGCTCAACGCCGTCGTCGAGAACGAGCAGTTCGAACTGGACATCGACGAGTAACCGCGACGACGGTTCGTCGGAGCAGTCGTCCCGTTCGCCACCACCTGTCGCGCCGGTGCGCCAGCGAGAGACGTCGCCGGGCGTGCTCACCCGAAGCTGTCGGCGACGTCTTCGACCTCCTCGTGACAGAACGGACACCGATACCGGGTTTCGAAGCCGCTGCGCTGGGCAACGGTCTTCGTCTCGAGTTCGTGTATCGCGACGTCGCGTCCACAGCCTGCACAGTGGACCCGTACCATGTTCGACGCACACGACTACACTCGAATAAACGTTGGGCACGACCCCCTCCGTCCCGGTCGTCGACGGGTCGACGGTGGTGGCGCGCGCCCCGTTTCGTCGCCCCCGCTGTCCGAGGGAAAGGGTAATGAACGCCCACTGTCAGGTTCAGGGTATGGACGTGGTCAATCCGGCGACGAACGAACGGATCGACACGTACGACGAAGCGTCGGCTGACGACGTGGCGGACGCCCTCGGGCGTGCGACCGACGCCTTCGAGGAGTGGCGCGACGTGTCGCTCCGCGAGCGCCAGGAACTGCTCGCCAGCGCCGCAGACGTCCTCCGGGACCGCGAGCGCGAGTGGGCAGAACTGATGACCCGGGAGATGGGCAAGCCCGTCTCGCAGGCGCTCGACGAAGTCGAGAAGTGCGCGTGGGTCTGTGACCACTACGCCGAGTACGCGAGCGTCTACCTGGCCGACGACCACCACCCGAGTCCACCGGGGACGACGGTCAAGACGCGATACGACCCGCTGGGTGCCGTACTGGCCGTCATGCCCTGGAACTTCCCGTTCTGGCAGGTGTTCCGGTTCGCCGCGACCTACCTCACGGCAGGCAACGTGGGCCTGTTGAAGCACGCCTCGAACGTTTCCGGCTGTGCGGTGGCTATCGAGGAAATATTCCGGGAAGCGGGCTACCCCGAGGGGGTCTTCCAGTCGCTCTTGATCCCGTCGGACCTCGTCGACGACGTCCTCGAGGACGACCGGGTCCGTGCCGCGACGCTCACCGGCAGCGGGCCGGCCGGCCGGGCCGTGGCGTCGACGGCGGGCGCGAACCTCAAGAAGACGGTGCTGGAACTCGGTGGGAGTGACCCGTTCGTCGTGCTCGACGACGCTGACCTCGACGCGGCCGCCGAGACCGGTGCGTGGGCGCGCAACCTGAACGGCGGACAGTCGTGCATCGCGGCCAAGCGGTTCGTCGTCCACGACGCGGTGTACGACGAGTTCCTCGACCGGTTCGTCTCCGAAGTCGAGTCGCTGACCGTCGGCGACCCGACGGACGAGGAGACGGAGGTCGGCCCGCAGGCCCGCCAGTCCCTCATGGAGGACCTCCACGAGCAGGTCGAGGCGAGCGTCGAGGCGGGCGCAACCGTCCTCACCGGTGGCGAACCTCTCGACCGCGAGGGCGCGTTCTACCCGCCGACGGTTCTGACGGACGTCCCCGCCGACTGTCCGGCCGACGACGAGGAACTGTTCGGCCCCGTCGCGGCCGTGTTCCGGGTCGACAGCGAGGCGGCGGCCGTCGAGAAGGCGAACGACACCCGCTTCGGGCTCGGGGCGTCTATCTGGACCGAGGACCGCGAGCGCGGCGAACGGGTCGCCGCACGCATCGACGCCGGCTGTACGTACGTCAACCAGCTCACGAAGTCGGACCCGCGCGTCCCCTTCGGCGGCGTCAAAGACTCCGGCTACGGCCGCGAACTCTCCGAGCCCGGCATCAAGGAGTTCGTCAACCGGAAGACGGTCTGGATCGAGTAGAACCCAGGGGCTACTCGAACCCGTCCTCGAAGACGAAGCTCCGCGTCCCAGCTTTTCGCCCGCTCGCGTCGCTCGCTCGGCAAAACCTGGACCAAAACGACCTAGCTACTCGAACCCGTCCTCGAAGACGAAGGTGCCGTCTCGCTGGACGACCTCTCCGTCCACTTCGATGACCGAATCCTCGCTCATGTCGACGATCATGTCGACGTGTTCGGCGGACTCGTTCGCCTCGTTCTCCTCGCCGACGCACTCCTCGTAGGCGGCACCGACGGCCATGTGGACCGTGTCGCCCATCTTCTCGTCGAACAGCATGTTGTAGGTGAACTGGTCGATGCTCCGGTTCATCCCGATGCCGAGTTCGCCCAGATACCGCGCTCCCTCGTCGGTGTCGAACACCCCGTCGAGCACCTCCTCGTTCCGCTCCGCCGAGTACGACTCGACGCGACCCGCCTCGAACCGGACGCGGACACCTTCTATCTCTCTCCCCTGTCGGTAGAGCGGCATGTCGAAGTGGACTTCACCCTCGACGCTCTCTTTCACTGGAGCGGTGAACACCTCCCCGCCGGGGAGGTTCTTCTCGCCGTAGTCGTTCAGTGTCGTGTTGCCGGCGACGGACATCGTCACGTCCGTCTCTGCGCCCGATTTGATTCGGACCTCGTCGGCGCCGTCGAGGACGTCGACCATCTCGGCCTGGTGTTCGCGCTGGGCGTCCCAGTCGAGACTCACGGCGTCCCAGACGAAGTTCTCGTACGCCTCCGTACTCATCCCCGCCAGCTGAGCGTGTCCGGAGGTCGGGAACTGTGTGAGACACCACCGTTTCGAGAGCCGCTCTTTCAGGACTGGCTGCATCGCCCGCCGGTACGCCGCCGTCGTCTCCGGGGCGACGTCGGACTGCTCGCTCACGTTCGCGCCGCCGCGAGCGACGACGACGACGTCGCTCTCCTCGTACAGCGCGAGCTGGTGGGCGGGCGTCTCGAACTCGCCTGCCTCCTCTTCGTCCTCGTCGGCGCGCGCCCGCAGAAACGCCCGCGACGCGCGCTCGGAGTTGTTCAGGTAGACCGGGTTCGCGCCCCGATCGCCCACGACTTCGTGGAGGGCGACGGCGAGGTCTTCGGCCTCTCGGGGCACGGCGATGACGACGTTCTCGCCCGCCTCGATTCCGGTCGAGTGGTCGGCGATGGTCTCCGCGTGTTCGCGGATGCGTGGGTCCATGTCTCCCCCTGTTACCGTCGCCCTATGCCTCTTTCGGCGTCGACGCGGCCCATCTGCCGGTTCGCCGGACATCCTCTCCCGGCTGAAAAAGTGAGATACCCGTCCGGCGCGTCCTAGCGGCACCCGTACGAGCGGGGTGGTGACACAGATGCCGACATACATCACGTTGGCCGACTGGACCGGAGAGGGGATCGCAAACGCGAAGGAGAGCCCACGGCGCCTCCAGCAGGCGCGGGAGGCCGCCAGCGCCCATGGCGGTGAGATAACCGACTTCTTCATGACCATGGGCGAACACGACATGGTCGTCGTCTCGCAGTTCCCGGACGACGAATCCTGCGCGAAGACGATGCTGAAAATTGGCGGGAGCGGCTCCGTCCGCACGCAGACGCTGAAGGCGTTCACCGAGGACGAGTACCGCGACGTCATGGACGCACTCTGAGTCGCGTCCGCGTCGTCCGAGTCGACTTTTTCATCCGGTCTGTGGCTCGGGTCATCCCTCCACTGGACGCTCGACCGACCACCACCTCTTTGTCGCTCCCCCGACTCCCGAGAGGCATGATAGACCTCCGCTCCGACACCGTCACGAAGCCCTCACAGGCGATGCGCGACGCCGCCCGCGACGCCGAGGTGGGCGACGACGTCTACGGCGACGACCCCTCGGTGAACGACCTCGAACGTCGCGCGGCCGACCTCGTCGGGATGGAGGCGGCGCTGTTCGTCCCGAGCGGGACGATGGGGAACCAGGTCGCTATCCGCACGCACACCGACCGCGGCCAGGAACTCGTCGTCGACGACCAGGCCCACGTCGTCAAGTGGGAACTCGGCGGCGTCGCCGACCTCTCGGGCGTCCAGGCGCGGATGGTCGACTGCGGTCCGCGGGCCGTTCCCACGGCCGAACAGGTCCGGGCGGCCTACGTCGAGGAGTCGCTACACCGACCCGGGACCGGACTGGTGTGTCTGGAGAACACCCACAACAGCCGCGGCGGCGTCGCCGTCGGCCCCGACACTATCGAGGAGGCCTGCGAGGCCGCACACGACCTCGGCGTCCCCGTGCACCTCGACGGGGCCCGTGTGTTCAACGCCGCCGTCGCCCTCGACGTCGCGCCCGAGGCGTTGACCGGCCCGGCCGACACGGTCAATTTCTGTCTCTCGAAGGGCCTCGGCGCACCCGTCGGGTCTATCCTCGCCGGTCCCGCGGCGTTCGTCGACCGGGCGCGACGGGTCAGGAAACTGTTCGGCGGCGGGATGCGACAGGCCGGTATCGTCGCCGCCCCCGGCCTCGTGGCGCTGGAGAACGTCGACCGACTGGCGGAGGACCACGCGAACGCCCGCACGCTCGCTGCGGGTCTCGACGACGTCCCCGGCCTCGCGACACGCGAGCCGGACACGAACATCGTGATGCTGTCGGTGGAGACGGCGGCCTTCTCGGCGCCCGACCTGGTCGCCGCCTGCGAGGACCACGGCGTCGCGTTCGGAGCGCGAGACGACGCCTCGGCCCGTCTGTGTACACACCTCGACGTCTCCCGCGCCGACGTGTCGGAGGCCGTCGACCGAGTCGCGGCGGCCGTCGAGAGTTTGCGCTGACCGCTCGTTACACCTCGGGTTCGATGTAGACCATCCCGACCCGGCTGTCGGTTCGCCTGAGTTCCTCCTCGATGGCGGTTATCTCGTCGTCGAGGACCTCGGTCTCGCGGTCGAGGTCGAAGCTCACGTCGGCCGTGACGACGACGTTCCCGGGGCCGAAGAAGACCGTGCCGAAGCGGTCGACGTGGACGACCCCGTCGCGGCTCAGAATGGCCTCGCGGAGTCGCTTCTCGTCGGCTTTCGGCAGCGACTCGCCGATGAGGAGTCGCTTGTTCTCCCACGCCAGCGCCAGGGCGAAGCCCATCAGCAGGAGACCGATGACGACCGCCGCGACGGAGTCGTAGAGCGGGTTCCCCGTCACCCGCGAGAGGACGACGCCGACGAGCGCGATGGCGGCCCCGGCGAGGGCGATGGCGTCCTCGGTGAAGGCCGTGAGGGTGGTGATGTCGCTGGTCTTCCTGAACGCCTCGCGAATCCCCGACCAGCCGTACTCGGTGATCTGGCGCTGGAGTTCCGCGTTAGCCTTCGCCAGCGCGTAGGTTTCGAAGCCGATCGCCCCGACCAGGACGACGACGTTGACGAAGAACGGGTCGATGGTGGCTCCGAACAGCGTGAAGGGGTCCCCCCCACCGCCGTGGCCAGGGTGGAGGACCGCGTCGTAGCCGTGTTTGAGCGACTCCCAGCCGGCGATGCCGAACAGGAGCACCGCGACGAGAAACGCGTAGAAGAACTGCGCCTTGCCGTAACCGAACGGATGCGTCCGGTTGGCCTTCTGTCCGCTGTACTTGATGCCGATGAGCAGGAAGACCTGGTTGCCGGTGTCGGAGATGGAGTGGTACGTCTCCGAGAGCATCGAGGGGCTCCCGGTGAGAACGAAGCCGACGAACTTCATGACCGCGATGGCGCCGTTGGCGACGAGGGCGGCGAGGACGACGGAGGTGCTACTGCCCATGTCTCCCCGAACTCTCGGCCGCGTGTTACCTGTTTGGATTGCCTCAGTCGGCCCGTGGGAGCCTCTCCACCACCTCCTCCTCACTCGTCTCGCGACCCGTCGTCCGCGCCGAACGCCGCCCGGTTGTCACGGACGACCGTCCGCAGCGACCGGGCGTCACGGCCTAGCACCCGGCGGACGTCGTCGCTCACCCGCCCCGCGAACCCGAGACGCACCAGGGTGTAGAGGCCGACCATCACGAGGAGGAACGGGAGCAGCCGCCCGCGGCGGTACATCGTCGTCGCGAACCGCGGTATCGCCGGGTCGACGTCGCGGATTTCGCGGCCGAGTTCCGCGGTGAGGACGTCGGCGACGTCGTGGTACGTGAGCGCCGCCGGCCCGGTGAGGTCGTAGGCGCGGTTCTCGTGGCCAGTCTCGACGAGCGTCACCGCTCCCACCGCTGCGACGTCCCGCGCGTCGACGAAACTCGTCGCCCCGTCGCCGGCCGGGAGGAAGAGCCGGTCGTTGTCGACGACGTCCCGACGGTGTTCTGTCAGCAGGTTCTGCACGAAGAAGGAGGCCCGCAGGAACGTGTACGTGACTGCACCCTTGGCGGCCAGGGCCGACAGGTGGCGCTCGATGCGCCGGTGTGGGAGGAGCGGGTTCTTCTCCGCCCCGAGGACCGACAGGAACGTGACGTGGCCGACTCCCATCCGGGCGGCGCTGTCGAGGAACGGGACGATGTCGCGTCCGACCCGGCTTACTGCGGGCGGTCGCACGAGAAAGACGGCGTCGACCCCTTCCAGGGCCGGGTAGTACGTCTCCGGTCGCGTGAAGTCGAACGACACCCACGTCGCGTCGTCTCCGTGTCGCTCTCGGGTACGCTCGGCATCCCGCGAGGCCGCCCGGACGGGTTCGTCGTGCGCCCGGAGTTCGCGGACCACCTCGCGTCCGACCGTCCCCGTCGCGCCGGTGACCAGAATCACGCCGGGCCGACTTTCGGCAGTTCGCCGACGAACTGCTCGCCCTCGACCACGTCGAGGACGAAACGGGCCACGTCCGCCCGGGCGACGGACTCGAACCCCAGCGAGATGTCACCCGCGCGGTACGTCCCGGTCCCCGCGGCGTCGGTCAACCGGGGCGCGCGGACGACCGTCCACTGCAGGTCGCTGTCGCGGACGTGTTCGACGTGAGCCTCCGCGTCGGCGAGCACCTCGCTGGCGACGAACTTCAGCACCGCCCCCATCACCTTCCCGCTGAACGGCACCGCCTCGCCCTCCTCGCGGACGCCCGCCCCGACGAGCGTGACGAACCGGTCGACGCCGGCGTCGTGCATCGCCTCGACGACGTGGTCGCCGGCCACCGTCAGCAGGTCGTCCGGGCTCTCTTTCGACTGGCCGAGCACCGACACGACCACGTCCGCTCCCTCGACTGCCTCGACGACTCCGTCGCCGGTGTAGGCGTCACCTTCGACGACGGTGACGCCGTCGTTGCCGAGGAGTTCGGCCGGCAGTCGGTCCCGCGACCGGACGAACGCGACCACCTCGTGGCCGCGGCCGAGTGTCTGTTCGACCAGTGGGACGCCCGTCCGCCCGCTCGCACCGAGTACGGTGATTCGCATACCACCTCGTACGCCGTCTGAGCGCTTATACTTGCAACTTCGTAGCTTCGAAGCAATGGCACTTCGAGCCGCTCTCGTACGAAGCTACGATTCTGCAAGCTTATGTCTTCTCGGACCCTCTCGGTGGTGTGACCGACCCATCCACTCCGCCGGACGCGGACCCGGATTCGAATCCGAATCCGAACCCGGACGCGGACCCGGACGCGAGAACGGGGACGGGGACGGAGACGGATTTCTCGCTCGAGGAGGCGGCCGCCGTCCGTGCGGCGTTCGACCCTGACGAGCGCGAGCGCGTCGAGGGGACCGTCGTCGCCCTGCTGGACCTGCTCGGCCGCGCACACGCCATGGCCGTCCTGAGTGAGTTCGCCTTCGCCGAGGGGCCGCTCCGGTTCGGCGATCTCGAAT
>NZ_JBEPXO010000106.1:0-12217 GCF_041641895.1 Salinigranum sp.
TAATGGTTCGTCAGACATCACCCCGTTCGCCGTGCTGAGGTGGTGTCTCCGGGGCTGAGCGGCTCAGTCGTCTGTGTCGTCGCCATCGTAATCGCCGTCGCCGTCATCGTCGTCGTCACTGCTGTCGTCGCCGTCGTCGCTGTTGCGCACGTCGTCCCCGTCGCTCGTTCCGGTCTCTTCCGTGTCGTCGCCGTCATCGTCGGACTCGTCGTCGGTTCCGTCAGTGTCGTCAGCATCACTACCGCTGCCGTCATCCCGCTCGGTCGTGTCGTCTTCTTCTGACTCGCTCGCGCCGTCCGCGTCATCAGTGCCGTCGTCCGACGTATCGTCGTCCGTGTCGTCTGCACTGTCCTCGCTGTCTGCGTCGTCGCCCGATGCACCGGCCTCATCGGTACCAGTCTCGTCGTCGCTGTCGTCGTCGCTGTCGTCGTCGAAATCGTCGCCGACATCGTCTCCGGCGACCCCCCGTGCGACCGTCATCATCTCCGGGGTCACGAGGGCGTCCGTCCGGTCCTGAAGCGCCCTGAACGTCGCCGGCGCGAGTCCGTACTGTTTGCGGACAGCCGGCGGCAGCGTCTCTGCGGCTTGTTGGGTCCGGTCGAGTCGCTTCTCAGTGACGACGCTCTGTGCGACGAACGAGGTCACCCGACTCCGATACGCCGGCTCGTCGTCGTTTTCGAGGAGGTTCCGTCGCGTCTCGAGCCGTTCGAGATTGGCTTCGACCTGTCTCGTCTCGTTCGCGACGACTGCTGCTCGCGAGGCTGGATCGGATGCCTGCGTGAGCTGTGTCTCGAACGAGCGCGTGTCGTACTCGTCTCGGACTTCGGCCTCCTGTGCGCCGACGACGCCCGCGTAGCCGACTCCGGGCGCGTCGACCGACTCGTTCGTCGGCGGGTGGAGGGTGGTCCCATCACCGAAGTCGACCAGGGTGATTCCGGCGACGAGGGCACAGACGAGTGCGAGTCCGAACAGCACGACCGCCACCGCGTTCGCGCTGGCACGAGCCGTTCGGCTTCGCGTGACCTGCTCGCGACCCCGTCGACTGGCTGCACGTCCGACCCGACGTAACCGTCGCGTGACATCGATCATGGCTCGCCTCCCGTCTCGTCGTCCACCGGGAGCGAGAGGACGTTCTGGTTTCCGAGTCTGAACCCCTCGATGTCGCCCCGGTCGCGGAGCGTGCTGACGGTCCTGCTGACTTTCGCGTCGCTCCACCCCAGCGCCGAGACGAGTTCTTGCTGTCTGATGCGACCGCCGCGGTCCCGTATCTCCCAGACGACCCGTTCCTCGTTGCTCATCAGCTCCGGGTCGACGCCGCCTGTCGACGCTGGTGTCGACGTCGTCTGCTCAGTGACTCCGTCTCCGGCGCTCGCCGACTGTGACCGAATGGCGCCCTCGCGCACGCGCTCGCTGTCACGGTCACGATTTTGTCGGCCGTGCCACCAGAACGCGAGTCCGCTCAGAGCGAACGCCGCACTCAGCCCCACGAACACCGTCGGCATCACCTCGAACCCCGTCCCCGTGCCGCGTTCGACGAGGACGAGACGGGGGCCGTCCCGTCCGAACCAGAGCGGCCCCGTCCAGATGGCCGCGCTGTCGCGCTGGTCGGTGACCCTCTCGTGGACGGTCCGCGCGTCGTACCCGTCGGGCCACGAGATTTGCAGCTGGACGCCCTCGTCGAGATACAGCCCCGACAACGCGTCACCGACGCCGAGTTCGCTCCGGTCGTCGACGCTGGCGAAGCCGTGCCAGGTGAACGTGTAGACGACGACGCCGTACGGACTGGGAAGCTGTCTGGTCTCCGCGCGGACGCTCGCGTCCGTCACACGCATCGGGCGGCCCGTCGCGTTCGCCGCCGTCCGGACCGTCTGGTTCACCCGGCGCTCGAACCGGCCGAGATACCGCGTCCGGTTCGACTCGATCTCCGCCTGGAGGCGGTCGAACGACCCCGTCTCGTTCACACCATCGAGTCCGAACCGGTACTCGACGGACGCGACGGCGGTTCCGTTCGCGAGGACGTCGAACCGCAACAGGACACGCTCCGCGTCGAGTTCGGTCTGTTGCAACTGGCTCTCGACGGGCTGTCCCACCCCCTTCGAGTCGACTGGGGCCACACCGAGTACACCCAGCGGAGTCGCGACGACGGCGAGGAGGACGGAGAGATAGATGACGAGTTGCATGCGCGCGGTGAGCCTCACTGTAGTACCGCAACAGGCGGCAAAAGGGCTGTCGACCGTTCACGAACCCGACGTGTTAACGAAGGGTGAAAACGGCTGCAAAGCGATGCAAATGGGTCTCAAAACCCCGAAACCGGGCGATAGGGGCGTTCTGACTTTTCTCCTTCCACTCCTTCCGACCGGGTGCAGCAATGAACTCAAAACTACTCGTCCTCTTGGTCGCCGCGTTCGTGGTGGCCGGGGGCGCAGCCGCAACGGCGAGTGCGGCATCCTCTGCACTCGCGACCGACACGACCAGCCAGTACGACGACGACTGGGACGACCGATACGACGATGATTCGGACGACTCTGATGACCGGGACGACGCCGACGACCGGTACGACGATTCGGATGATGCCGATGATTCCGACGACTGGTACGACGATTCGGACGATTCAGACGACTCGGACGACCGGTACGACGACGATTCGGACGATTCGGACGATTCAGACGACTCGGATGACGACGACGATGGCGACGATGACGATGACGACTAAACCCGATCTGACGCCGATGGCGAAGTCGGCACCAGTTCGGGCGTGACCGTCGACGAGAACACTGACGACGGGCGTTCCGGCGCTGGCGTCTACGGTACTGTCAGCGTCGCAGACGACGTCGTCCACCGGGGCAACGGAGGAGTCGGAGAGCGTTCATCGGACTCGACTTCGCTGTCCACGGACGGGGAGACAACGAGACCCGACCACACCGGTCCTGGCCGACCTGGCCCTCCGAAGACGACGTTCGAGGCCGTATTCGACGCGACGGAGACAACCGTGTGTAAGTTACCCACGACTGAAGTCGTGGGGTTTCCCCCGCGAGGGGTTTCGGCCCACACTTCGTCCGCCGTCAGGGGCGGGTTGCACGACGGCAGGGGGTCACGCGGAGGGGTTTCCTGCGCGGTTTTCCGCCCGGTGGTCACCGTCCGAAGCCGTCTCACACCACTTCAATTATCGGTGGACTCCCCTCGTTTCGTCGCTGTGGAAGACAGCGAGAGCGACGAGGCGTCATCCGTCCCCGACTTCAGGGCCTACCTACGGAGGCCCCTCCACGGACGACACGTTTGGCCGACCGGAGTGTACCCAATCCGACGAGGTGCTGTACGATAACTCTCACGGTGGCGAAACCGGCTGTTGGTCGTCCGTGGAAGGTGTCAGGAGTGTCGGCTTCCTCCCACGAGTAAACTCGTTGGCTTCCGCCTCGAATCTACGTGAGGCCGTCGTTTCGGCCGTCGCGACGACGACGAACACGGCTCCACCGGACCTCCAATCACTGTCTCGACCCATCGACGTGGAGGCGGTCGACCGACTGACCGACTCCATGTCACACCGACCCACACGATTTTACGCCCTCGTCGCAATTTTTGCCGCATGGACTCCGACACCGCGGGGACGCGACGTTCCAACGTCGGGACGCCCTCCGAACAGTGGAAACGGTACCAGGGTGCGCCGACCGGCACCGACATCGAGTGCAAGGGCTGGCGGCAGGAGGCGGCGCTCCGCATGCTCAACAACAACCTCGACCCGGACGTCGCAGAACGACCCGAAGACCTCGTCGTCTACGGCGGCACCGGCCGAGCGGCGCGGTCGTGGGACGCGTACGACGCCATCCTCGAGGAACTCCGCTCGCTCGCCGCGGACGAGACGCTCCTCGTCCAGTCGGGCAAACCCGTCGGACGCTTCCGGACGCACGAGCGCGCCCCGCGGGTGCTCGTCGCCAACTCGAACCTTGTCGGGAAGTGGGACGACTGGGACCACTTCCACGAACTCGAGGCGAAGGGCCTCGTCATGTACGGGCAGATGACCGCCGGGTCGTGGGCGTACATCGGCACCCAGGGCATCATCCAGGGGACGTACGAGACGCTCGCGGAACTCGCCCGGCAGGAGTTCGGTGCGGGGTCGGGTGACACGGACGGCGCCGGACTCCGTGGCCGCCTCGTCGTCACCGGCGGCCTCGGCGGGATGGGCGGCGCCCAACCGCTCGCGGTGACGATGAATGGGGGGGTCTGTCTCGCGGCCGAAGTCGACGGCCGCCGTATCGACCGCCGCATCGAGACGCGCTACCTCGACGAGCGCGTCGACGACCTCGACGAGGCACTCGGGCGGGCGACGGACGCCGCCGAGGCGGGCGACGCGTACTCCGTCGGCGTCGAGACGAACGCCGCCGACCTCCTCGAGGGCTTGCTCGCCCGCGACGTCGTCCCCGACGTCGTGACCGACCAGACGAGCGCCCACGACGAACTCGAGGGGTACTACCCCTCGGGCTACACCGTCGCGGAGGCGGACCGACTCCGGGCGGAGGACCCGGAGGCGTACGTCGAGGCGTCGCTCGACACGATGGCTCGACACGTCGAGGCCATCCTCGCGCTCCAGGAGCGAGGGGCGGTGGCGTTCGAGTACGGCAACAACATCCGCGGGCAGGTGCGAGAGCACCGCGGCCTCGACCGGGCCTTCGACTTCCCCGGCTTCGTCCCGGCGTACATCCGGCCGCTCTTCTGCCGGGGGAAGGGCCCGTTTCGATGGGTCGCGCTCTCGGGTGACCCCGCCGACATCCACCGCACGGACGAACTCGTGACGGAACTGTTCCCGGACAAGCCGCACCTCCACCGGTGGATCGACCTCGCTCACGACCGGGTGGCGTTCCAGGGTCTCCCGGCGAGGGTCTGCTGGCTCGGCTACGGGGCCGAAGAGGGCCTCACCGAACGCGCCCGGTTCGCGCTGGCGATGAACGACCTCGTCCGTACCGGAGAGCTGTCGGCCCCCATCGTCGTCACGCGGGACCACCTCGACGCCGGGTCGGTCGCCTCGCCGAACCGCGAGACAGAGGCGATGCGCGACGGGTCGGACGCCGTCGCCGACTGGCCCATCCTCAACGCCCTGGTGAACTGTGCGGCCGGCGCGGACATCGTGAGCGTCCACGACGGCGGCGGCGTCGGCATCGGCAACTCCCTGCACGCGAACAACCACGTCGTCCTCGACGGGAGCGAGTTGGCCGCGGAGAAGGCCCGGGCGGTGTTCACGACCGACCCCGGGATGGGCGTGATTCGGCACGCCGACGCCGGCTACCCGGAGGCGCTCGACGAGGCACGGACGTCGGACGTCCACGTTCCGATGCACGGGGCGGGTGACGATGACGAGTGACCCCGACGGCGACGACCGGTTCGTCGCCCCGCCGCGGTGGGTGGGCCCCTCGGCCGACCCGGCCGACGAGCAGTTCGGCGACGTCGTCGACTCGACGACGCTCGCGGCGACGGACCACGACGCGGTCCTCGTCGGCGAACCGTACGACGGCGCGGTCATCGGCCGGCGTGGCGCGGCCGACGCACCCGCGGCTATCCGCGAGGAACTCGCCGCGCTCAAGACGCGACACCTCGCTGGCTCCACGCCCCCGACGCTCGGTGACCTCGGCGACGTGGTCGTCTCCGACGGTGACGTCGCAGCGGTCCAGCGCGGCCTCGCCGAGACGACCCGTGCCGTCCACGCACTCGACGCCCTCCCCGTCTTCCTCGGCGGCGACAACTCGCTCACCGTCGCCAACGTCACCCCGCTCCTCGACCGGGACGTCGGCGTCGTGAACCTCGACGCGCACCTCGACGTCCGGCGCGTCCGCGACGGCCCCACGAGCGGCACGCCCTACCGCCAACTCCACGACGCGGGCCTCGCGGGGTACGTCTGTCTCGGCGCGCGCCACTTCGAGACCGCCGGACCGTACGTCGACACGCTCGACGAGTGGGGCTGGCAGGCGGTTCCGGCGGAGGCCGTCGGCGGTGGCGGCGTCGAGGGAGCCGTCGACCGAGCGCTCGACGCGCTCTCGGAGGTCGAGACGCTGTACGTCAGCGTCGACTGCGACGTCCTCGACGCCGCGGCCGCACCGGGCGTGAGCGCGCCGACGCCGGGCGGCCTCTCCACCCGCGAACTGTTCGGTATCGTCCGGCAGCTCTGTGCGGACCCCCGTCTCCGCGGCGTCGAGGTGGTCGAGTGTGCGCCACCGCTCGACGCGAGTGGGCGGACGGTCGCTGCGGCGGCGCGGGTCGTCGCCCACGCACTCGCCGGCACCGCCGTCGATGCCGACACGGGGGCCGAGTCGGCGGAGGTGACGGGATGACCGCCGCCGACGCCGGCACCGACGGGGGCCTCGACTTCGTCGTCCACGACGCGCGGGAGGTGGTCGTCGGCACCGGCGACGAGGGCCTCCGTCGAACCGTCGACGGTGCCGTCGCCGTCGTCGACGGACGCGTCGCCGCCGTCGGCGCCTCGGACGAGGTCTGCCGGGCGTACCCGCCCGAGAACGCCCACGAGTCGATAGACGCAACCGGGAAGACGGTCGTCCCGGGGTTCGTCGACGCCCACACCCACGCCTGCTTCGCCGGCGACCGCTCCGACGAGTTCGTGGCGAAACTCCGGGGTGCCAGCTATCAGGAACTGCTCGCGCAGGGCGGCGGCATCCTCCGGACCGTGCGCGCCGTCCGCGAGGCGTCGACCGACCGACTCACTGCCGACCTGCTCGCACACCTCGACGTCGCACTCGCCCACGGGACGACGACCGTCGAGGTGAAGTCGGGCTACGGCCTTGACGTCGAGACCGAACTCCGGATGCTCCGGGCCATCGCGGAGGCCGACGACCACCACCCGGTCGACGTCGTCCCGACGTTCATGGGTGCTCACGCCGTCCCCCGGGGGACGACCGGCGACGACTACGTCGACGCGGTCGTCGCCGACCAGCTCCCGGCCGTCGCCGACCAGGGTATCGCCCGCTTCTGCGACGTCTTCTGCGACGAGGGGGCGTTCACGCCCGACCAGTCGCGTCGCGTCCTCGAGGCCGGCCTCGACCACGGCCTCACGCCGAAGGTCCACGCCGAGGAACTCGCTCACACGGGCGGGGCACGACTCGCCGCCGAGGTGGGTGCGGCGAGCGCCGACCACCTCCTCCACGCGACCGACGACGACGTCGCGGCACTCGTCGCCGCCGACGTCGTCCCCGTGCTCCTGCCCGGGACGGCGTTCTCCCTCGGCGGTGACTACGCCGACGCGCGGGCGATGCTCGACGCTGGCGCGCCCGTCGCGCTCGCGACCGACTTCAACCCCAACTGCTTCTCGCGGGCGATGCCGTTCGCGATGACCCTCGCCTGCGTGGGCATGCGACTCACGCCTGGCGAGGCGCTCGTGGCCGCGACTGCGCACGCCGCGCGGGCGCTGGACCTCGACGACGGGCGGGGGACGCTCCGCGAGGGCGCGCCGGCCGACTTGGCTGTCGTCGACGCACCCTCCCACGTGTACCTCGCGTACGACCTCGACGTGAACCGGGTCGAGACTGTCGTGACGGGTGGGGAGGTGGTCCGGCGTGACTGACGACTCATCGCTCGGTCTCGACGGGACCGACCTCACCGTCGAGGGAGTCGTCGCCGTCGCCCGCGAGGACCGCCCGGTCGAGGTGACCGAGGCTGCCCGGCAGGCCGTCCGTACCGGCCGAGAGCGAGTGGAGAGCGTCCTCGACGCGGGCGACGCGGTCTACGGCCTCAACACCGGCTTCGGTGACCTCGTCGACACCCGCATCCCGTCCGACGAGGTCGACGACCTCCAGACGAACCTCCTCCGGAGTCACGCCGCCGGCAGCGGCCGCGACCTCTCCCGCGAGGAGGTGCGGGCGCTCCTCGTCGTTCGACTCAACACCCTGCTCCGGGGCTACTCCGGCGTCCGCGAAGTCGTCATCGACCACCTGCTGACGCTGCTGAACCGCGGCGTCCACCCGGTCGTCCGTTCCCGCGGGAGTCTCGGCGCGAGCGGCGACCTCGCTCCGCTCGCGCACCTCTCGCTCGTCCTGCTCGGCGAGGGAGCGGCCGACGTCGACAGCGACGGCGACGGCGACTCGGGCACCGAGCGCGTCTCCGGCGCAGAGGCGCTCCGTCGAGCCGACCTCGACCCGCTCACCCTCCGGGCGAAGGAGGGACTCGCACTCATCAACGGGACGCAACTCACCACGGGACTCGCGGCACTCGCGCTGTTCGACGCCGAGCGCCTCGTCCGGGCGGCCGACGCGGCGAGCGCGCTCACCACCGAGGTGACGATGGGGTCGACGGCCGCCTGCGACCCGGCCATCCACGGCCTCCGGCCGCACCGCGGACAGGCCGCGAGCGCGCGGAACGTCAAACGCCTCACCCGGGAGTCCGAAATCGTCGAGTCGCACCGCAACTGTGACCGCGTCCAGGACGCGTACTCCATCAGGTGCCTCCCGCAGGTTCACGGCGCGGTGCGCGATGCGGTCTCACACCTCCGCGAGGCGGTCGAGGCAGAGTTGAACGCGGTCACCGACAACCCCATCGTCTTCCCCCGTGACGCGCTCGACGCGCGCGCCTCGGGGACCGACACGGCGGCCGTCGTCTCCGGCGGCAACTTCCACGGCGCGCCGCTAGCACACCGTCTCGACTACGTGACGGCGGCGCTCACGGACCTCGCCTCCATCGCCGAGCGGCGTATCGACCGGACGCTCAACCCCTCGATACAGGAGTCGCACCTCCCCCCGTTCCTGACTGCCGACAGCGGGGTCCGGTCGGGTTACATGATCCCGCAGTACACCGCCGCTGCGCTCGTGAACGAGTGCCGCGCCGAGGGCCGACCGGCGACGGACTCGACGCCCGTCAGCGGCGGACAGGAAGACCACGTCAGCATGAGCGCGACGTCGGCACTGACGACGCGGCGCACGCTCGACCGTGCCCGCCGGGTCGTCGCCATCGAACTGCTCTGTGCGGCACAGGCGGCCGAGTTCGTCGACGACCTGCGCCACGGCGTCGGCACCGGGGCGGTGTACGACATCGTCCGGGCCGTCGTCGAGCCGCTGGACGAGGACCGCCCGAGCGACGGCGACGTCGACGCGCTCGCGGCGCTCGTCGGGGACGGCCGACTCGACGCTGCCCTGTTCGACGCGGTAGAAGAGCTGGAGTGAGGGGGTACAGCACCGACTGCCTCGAAGCGTGCCGACGGGTCGCTCCCGTGCGAATCGGACTCGGGCTCAGGCCGTCTCCTCCGCCGCCGACTCGGGGCTGAACACGTCGGGGTTCTCCGGCCCCTCGGCGTGGACGACGGCCAGCGCCCCCTTCCGGGCGACCCGCGAGAGCGCGTGGTCGACGAGCTTGTAGTCGCCGGGGACGGGGGTGTGCATCGTCACGACGGCTGCACTCCCCGGGAGGACGGGCGTCGTCTGGACGTACCGGTCCGGCGGGGAGGCGAGTGCCCCCTGCCGGTACACCTCGTCCCACACCGAGCCGATGGGGTGGAAGCTCGAGAACAGGTTCGGCCCGCCGACGCCGTAGAATATCCTGACCGTCTCGTCCGTCCGGATGTTCATCTCGTCGTACTGCTGCGGGCCGATGGCGTACTTCTCGCCGTTCATCAGGACGTACGTCGGATCCTCGGCGGCCATCCGGGCGAACGAGAAGCCGTGGTGGCCCTCCTCGCCCGTCTCGCCCTCCGTGTAGAGTTCGTGCTGGCCGAGGTAGAACTCGTGGTCCACCGCGGGGAGTCCCTCCTCGGGTTCGACGAGGATGATGCCGAACATCCCGGCCGAGATGTGGTAGTCGACGTTCGCCACCGCACAGTGGTAGATGAACGCTCCGGGGTACGTCACCTGGAACTGCAGGCGCCTCTCTTCACCGGGGGCGACCAGCGTCGCCTCCGCACCGCCACCGGGGCCGCGGCACGCGTGGAAGTCGACGTTGTGGACCATCGCGTTGTCCGGGTGGTTGCGGATGGTCAGGTCGATGGTGTCTCCGACCCGTGCACGGATGAGCGGGCCCGGTACCTGACCGTCGAAGGTCATGTAGTCGAACGTGACGCCCGGTTCCACCTCCGCGACGAGTTCTAGCGTCTCGAGTTCGACCGGTACCACGGCGGGTTCGGTCCGCGTGATGGGCGGGGGAAGGTCGCGCGGGTCCGCCGCGATTCGGTCGACGTCGACGGGCTTCGCCGCGTCCAGTTGCGCCGTCGGTGCCGTCGCGACCGCCCCCGCATCGACGCTCGTGTCCGCCCGTGGCGCGCCGGCCACACAGCCAGCCAGCGCCGCCGCCCCGCCGAGTCCAGTCGTCTGTAACATCCGTCGTCGCGTCAGTTCGAGTGACATGGTCAACAGATGCACCTCCGGGGAGGACGAGTATAACCCGGGCATCTGGTTCTCTCGCCCGAAGAAGGCTGACGAACACGTTCGGAGTTCGACCACGGATTCTCGGTTTCTGAGAGTCGCCGACCGTCACGCCTCCGAGAGAGTGGCGACGGCGGCGACGCCAGCGACGGCCAGCACCCCGCCGAACCCGAACGCCGCCGACCACGAGGCGACGTCGACGAGCCACCCGGCCACGACCGGCGCGGCGAGCGACCCGCCGATGGAGAGTGTCATCAGCACCGCGAGGCTCGTCCCGCCGGACCCGGCCGGGGACACCTCCTCGACGTAGACGTAGAAGACGCCCGTCCCGAGCTGTGACCCGACGCCCGCGAGCAACAGCGCCACCGCGAGCCAGGCCACGGACGTCGCCACGGCCGCAGCGACGAGCGCCGGGACGACGAGCACGAAGGCCGCGACGATGACCGGTCGACGGCGGCCCCCGATGCGGTCGGAGAGCCACCCGCCGCCCGGCCGCGCGAGCAGGCCCATCGCGGGGACGATGGCCGCGAGCGCCCCCGCGGTCCCGATGTCGACACCGACGGCCTCTGCGGCGTACGTGGGCATCCACGAGTTGAAGAAGACGAACAGCGAGTACGCACAGAAACTGCTCGCCGCGATGGCCAGCACCCGTCGGTCTCTGAGCGCCGCCGCGAACCCCGACAGCGAGAGCGCCGACTCGTTCTGCACCGGCGCGTCGAGCGCCCACGTGAACGGGACCAGTCCGACCACGGTGACGACTGCGTAGACGGCAACGACGCCCCGCCAGCCGACGACGGCCTGGAGCGACGGGCCAGCGGCCTGTGCGAGTGTCACTCCCGCGGGGGCGCTCGTGACGAACAGGCTCGTCCCGAGCGCTCGCCGCGCCCGTGGAAACGACTGCGCGACGATGTTGGCGTTCGCCGTCCAGAGGAACACCGCCGTGGCGCCGCCGACGAACCGCGTCGCCAGGAACGTCGGATACGTCGGTGCGAAGGGGCCCGCGAGGGCGGCGGCGACGAAGACGACGCTCCCGGCGTACACGAGCATCCGGTTGTCGTACCGGTCCATCAGGAGGCCGCTTGGGAGCTGAAACACCACCCAGCCGAGGAAGACGACGCTGATTGACAGCCCCGCGGTGGGTTTGTCGATGCCGAACGCCTCGACGAACAACGAGATGATGCTCGCCGGGGCGAAGAGGTACGCGTTGAACCCGGTCGAGACTAGGAAACACCCGGCGAGCACCAGCCACGGACGCCGCGCCGACGCCGACTCGGCAGTCATACGGTGAGTTCCTCTATGGGGTGCTAAAGCCCCAGCGGTCGCGGCCCGGCGTGCCGGTGGATTCGGCTCGGCGACCCGACACGACCAGCGTGGCCACTGGCGACGGGAGCTGAATCGAAGCAGTGGACGGGGCGACGCCTACGCGGTCGGCGCGTCGGTGTCGAGTTCGCCCGTCTCGTCGAGGCTGCTCAGCGCCGTGACGGCCTCCTCGCGGTACTGGTCGACGGCGTCGCCGTAGTGTTCTCTCGCCATCCGGGCGTACTGGTTGCCCTCGTCGTCGAAGGCGCGGACGCGTTCGACCGTCCGCTGGGCCGTCTCGACGACCCAGCGGTCGCGCGTCCCGGCGTCGACTTCCGTGATGGACTCGGGGCGGACGCTCACGATGACGCCGTCGCCGTCTTCGGGTTCGTACGTCCGCGGCTTGCCGACGATGGCGACGTAGGAGGGTGCGTCGAGGTCACGCAGCGCCGCGGCGGCCTCCGGCTGGTACTGCCCAGCGTAGACGAAGAACGTCCCTGTCGGGTCGACGATCCGGCCACGCCAGTACTCGGAGTCCTCGCCGATGTCCTCCTTCTCGGTGAGCGTGCCGACGA
>NZ_JBEPXO010000107.1:0-11757 GCF_041641895.1 Salinigranum sp.
AACTCCTCCTCTCCGAGCTCCGCGACCGCGGGCACGACGTGACGAAGGTCGACGTCCGGAAGGAGCAGTTCAACATCAGCGAGGCCCCCGCGGTGTTCGACGACCTCGACGTCGTGCTCGACCGGTGCCTGGCGACGAGCCGGAGCCTCTACATCACGGAGTTCCTCGACTCGTACGGGATTCCGGTCGTCAACAGCTCGGAGACGGCGCAGCTGTGCGCCGACAAGGTGAAGAACAGCCTCGCGCTCGAGGCCGCCGGCGTCCCGACGCCGAACACGACGGTCACGTTCACGACCGACGCCGCCCTCGAAGCCATCGAGGCGTTCGGCTACCCCTGCGTCCTCAAGCCCGTCGTCGGCTCGTGGGGCCGGCTCATGGCGAAGATAGACACGCGTGATGCGGCCGAGGCCATCCTCGAACACAAAGCGACACTGGGCCACTACGAACACAAGGTGTTCTACATCCAGGAGTTCGTCGAGAAACCCGGCCGCGACATTCGCGTGCTCGCGGTGGACGGCGAGCCCATCGCGTCGATGACGCGCTCCTCAGAGCACTGGCTCACGAACGCCGCGAAGGGCGGCAAGACGGCGAAGTTCGAACTCGACGACCGCGCGCTCGAACTCGTCGAGAGAGCATCAGAGGCAGTCGGCGGCGGCCTCCTCGGTGTGGACCTGATGGAAGTCGGAGACGATTACACTGTCCACGAAGTGAACCACACCGTCGAGTTCAAAGCCCTGAACGATGCGGTCGGTGACAGCGTCGACGTGCCCGCGAAGGTCGTCGACTGGCTCGAAGCGAAGGTCGCCGCAGAGACAGAGGTGACCGCATGACACTGCGCGCAAGCGTCGTCGGCGGCTCCGGCTTCACCGGCGGAGAACTCCTCCGTCTGCTCAGCCACCACCCCGAGTTCGAAATCGCGCAGGCGACGAGTCGCTCGTACGACCGCAAGACGGTAGGGAGGGTCCACCCAAACCTGCGGGAACTGGACCTGCGCTTCACGTCGCCTGAGGACCTCGAGTCGGTCGACGTCCTGTTCGCGGCGACGCCTCACGGCGTCTCGATGGAGCACATCGACGAGTTCTTCGACCACGCGGACACGGTCGTCGACCTCTCCGCGGACTTCCGACTCTCCACCGAAGAACAGTACGACGAGTGGTACGACGGCCACGTCTGCCCCGAGTACCTGGAAAAGGCCGAGTACGCCCTGCCCGAGATCAACCGCGAGAACCTTCCCGGTGCAGAACTCATCGCCAGCGGCGGCTGTAACGCCACAGCCACCATCCTGGGCCTGAAGCCGCTGTTCGACGCGGGGATTCTCGACGGCGACGAACAGGTCGTCGTCGACGTGAAGGTCGGGTCCTCGGAAGGAGGCGCAGGGGGCGGCGACGCGTCTTCGCATGCGGAACGGTCGGGTATCGTCCGGCCCTACGCGCCCACGGGCCACCGCCACGAGGCCGAGATCGAGGAGTTCCTCGGGCTCTCCGTGTCGTTTACCGTCCACGCGGTGGACATGGTCCGGGGCGCGAGCGCGACCTGCCACACGTTCCCGTCGTCGCCCGTCAGTAAGAGCGACCTCTGGAGCGCCTACCGGGAGTCGTACGCCGACGAACCGTTCATGCGCACGGTCGCAGGGGGCGGTGGCGTCTACCGCTACCCCGAGCCGAAGGTCGTCGCCGGCACGAACATGGGCGAAGTCGGCTTCGAACTCGACCCCAAGAACAGGAGACTCGTCGTGTTCTCGGCCATCGACAACATGATGAAAGGCTCGGCCGGCCAGGCCATCCACGGCGCGAACGTCGCGCTCGGACTCGACGAGACCGCAGGCTTAGACGCGACAGGGTTCCACCCTGTGGGGGCACCATGAGACTGCTTCGCAGCCTCATGAGCCTCCGGCTCACTCCGCTCGCCGGAGACCCCCTAGACCACCAGAGGTGGTCTGCATGACGGTCGTCGTCAAAATCGGCGGCGCACGCGCCGTCGACCCCGAGGGCGCGCTCGCGGACGTCGCCTCGCTGGTCGACGGAGGCGAGGACGTCGTCGTCGTCCACGGCGGTTCGACGAAGGTCGACGAGACGCTCGAACGGATGGGCATCGAACCAACGTACGTCGAGACGCCCGACGGTGTCACGGGACGCTTCACCGACGCGGAGACGATGGAGGTGTTCACGATGGCGATGTCGTCGATAAACACCGACCTCGTGGCCGGGCTGAGACGCCAGGGCGTCGACGCGCTCGGTCTCTCGGGCGTCGACGGCGGCCTCCTCGCCGGTAAACGCAAGTCGGCGGTGAGAGTCGTCGAGGACGGCAAGAAGAAGATCAAGCGCGGCGAGCACTCGGGCCGCATCGACGCGGTGAACACCGACCTGCTGGAGACGCTCCTCGGCGCGGGGTACACCCCCGTCACCGGACCGCCGATGCTCGGTCACGACGGGGACACGGCGTCGGAGACGCCGCAGAACGACGGCGACGTCACCGCCGGCACACCCGTCAACACGGACGCCGACCGGGCCGCCGCGGCCGTCGCGGGCGCGCTCGACGCGACGCTCGTCCTCCTCACCGACGTCGAGGGCGTCTACGCCGACCCCGACGACCCGGCGACGCTCGTCTCGCACGTCGAGACGAGTGAGGACTGGGCGGAGCTAGAGGCCGCAGCCGAGGGGTTCATGACGAAGAAGGTCATGGCGGCGAAGGAGGCGCTCGACGCGGGCGCACCCGAAGTCGTCGTCGCGAGCGCGAACGCCGACGACCCTGTGAGCAACGCCCTCGCGTCGGGCGGCACGCACATCCAGCGGAGCGCAGTCTCGGACGAGAACCAGACACAGGAGGCAACACGATGAGCGGGTTCGTCTTCTCGGAGAAACCGATTCAGATCGAACGCGGCGAGGGACCGTATCTGTACACCGACGACGGCACCGAGTATCTGGACTTCGGCGCCTCCTACGCCGTCGCGGCACTCGGCCACAGCCACCCGCGGGTGACGGAGGCCGTCCAGCAGCAGGCCGCCGAGTTGCTGTACGTCCAGGCGTCGTACCCCAACTCGACGCGGACCGAGCTGTACGAGAAACTCGCGGCGCTCGGCCCCGCAGACGGCGAGTGCACGCTCGACAACGTCTGGCTGTGTAACTCCGGCACGGAGGCGAACGAGGCGGCCATGAAGTTCGCCCGCAACGCCACGGGGCGCTCGAAGATAGTCGCCACCCGTCGGGGCTTTCACGGCCGGACGATGGGCGCGCTGGCGATGACGTGGAAGGACAAGTACAAGAAGCCGTTCGAGCCGCTCGCCGGCGACATCGAGTTCGTCACCTACGGCGACACCGAGGAACTCGAAGCGGCGGTCGACGAGGAGACGGCGGCCGTCTTCCTCGAACCCGTCCAGGGCGAGGGGGGCATCCATCCCGCCTCGACGGAGTACCTCGAAGCCGCGCGCGAGTTCACCGGCGACGCCGGTGCGGCGCTCGTCTTCGACGAGATTCAGACCGGCGTCGGCCGCACGGGGACGCTCTGGGCCTGCGAACAGGCAGGGGTCGTCCCGGACATGCTCACGGCGGCGAAGGGCATCGCGAACGGCCTCCCGCTCGGCGCGACGCTCTGTGCAGACTGGATTGCCGACGCCGACCCCGAACACGGGTCGACGTTCAGCGGCGGCCCCGTGGTGTGTGCGGCGGCGAACGCCACGCTCGACACCATCGTCGAGGAGGACGTCCCCGGGAACGCCGCACAGGTCGGCGAGTATCTCCGGAGCGAAATCGAGGCGGCGACCGAGGAACACGACCTCCCCGTCCGGGAGGTCCGCGGCCTCGGGTTGATGGTCGGCATCGAGGTGAAGCGCGGGTCGAACCGCCTGCTCCGTGACCTCGCGCTGAACGAGCAGATCCTCGCGCTACCCGCCGGTCGGACCGTCCTCAGACTCCTCCCGCCGCTGACCATCGAGGAGGAACACGCGGACCGGATGATCGAGGCACTGGTCGAGGTGACGACGTGATGAGCACCAAGCCCCAGACGCGGACGACGGAACTGGACGCACAGGAACTGCTCGTCGACCTCGTGTCGACGCCGTCGCCGTCGGGCGAAGAGGCGGCGGCGGCGGCCGTCCTCGTCGACTTCTTCGAGGCGCACGGCCGCGAGGCGTACGTCGACGAGGCGGGGAACGTCCGCGCCCCGGCCGACGACGCGGTGCTTCTCACCTCGCACATCGACACCGTCCCCGGCAACATCCCGGTCGAGGTGAAAGACGGGGAACTGTGGGGTCGAGGCAGCGTCGACGCGACCGGACCGCTCGCGGCGATGGCCGCCGCGGCCGTCGAGACGGGCGTCTCGTTCGCCGGCGTGGTCGAGGAGGAGACCACGTCGTCGGGCGCGCGCTTCCTCTGTGAGGACCGCGACGAACCCGACGCGGTGGTGAACGGCGAACCCTCCGGCTGGGAGGGTATCACCCTCGGCTACCGCGGCTTCCTCGACGGTACGTACGTCGCCACCTCGGAGTCGGGCCACTCCTCGCGCCCGGACATGAACGCCATCGAGGAGGCGATGGAGTGGTGGCAGAAGGTCGAGAGCGCCTTCGAGGCGGACGAGTGGCGGCCCATCTTCGAACAGGTCACCACCAAACCGGTCGGGTTCGACGGCGGCCTCGGCGCCGACGGCCTCTCGGTGGAGGCGACGATGGAGGTGCAGTTCCGCATCCCCCCGGCGCTCTCGGCCGACGAACTGCGGGAACTCGCCGACTCGAAACTGGTCGAGGGGACCGTCCACTGGAACGAGCCCATCCCGCCGGTGATGGAGTCGCCCCGGACCGAGGTGGCCCGCGCGTTCCGCGTCGCCATCCGACAGGCCGGCGGCTCCCCCCGGCTCCTCCGCAAGACGGGGACGAGCGACATGAACCTCTACGCGGCCGCCTGGGACTGCCCGATGGTGACGTACGGCCCGGGCGACTCCGACCTCGACCACGCCCCGAACGAACACCTCCCGCTCGACGAGTTCGACACCGCGGTGGCGGTCCTCGTCGACGTCGCGGAGCGGCTGACGGAGGAGTAGACAGGGGATGCTCTCGACGACACATCTGCTCGACATCGACGACCTCTCGCCCGAGGACGTCACCCGGGTCCTGGACCGGGCGGCGGCGCTGAAGGCGGGCGAGGACGACACGCAACTGGCGCAGCGGACGCTGGGGATGATATTCGAGAAGCCCTCGACCCGGACGAGGACCTCCTTCGAGACGGGAATGACGAGGCTCGGCGGGCACGCCGTCTACCTCGGGCCGGACGACATCCACCTCGGCCACGGCGAACCCATCAAGGACACCTCGCGGGCGCTGTCTCGCTACGTGGACGCCATCATGGCGCGGCTGTTCGACCACGAGGACTGCGAGAAACTGGCGAGATACGCCGACGTCCCCGTCATCAACGGACTGACCGACGAGGCCCACCCCTGCCAGACGCTCGCCGACCTGCTCACCATCCGCGAGCAGTTCGGGTTCGACGGGGTCAAGGTGGCGTGGGTCGGCGACGGGAACAACGTCGGCCAGTCGTTCGTCCTCGGCTGTGCACTGGTCGGTGTCGACCTCACGGTGGCCACGCCCGACGGCTACGGGATGGACGCGGCGGTGCTGGACCGGGCAGCCGAACTGGGGGCCGGTCCCGAAATCGCTGCCACCCCCGAGGCCGCCGTCGCGGACGCCGACGTGGTCTACACCGACGTCTTCGTCAGCATGGGCGAGGAGGACGAACGCGAGGAGAAGCTGGCGGCGTTCGACGGCTACCAGGTGAACGCCGACCTCCTCGCGCACGCGGGTGACGAGACGAAGGTGATGCACTGTCTCCCCGCCCACCGTGGGGAAGAAATCACCGACGAGGTGCTCGAGTCCGACCGCGCCGTCGTCTGGGACCAGGCGGAGAACCGCATGCACACCCAGAACGGCCTGCTGGTCGAACTCCTGACCGAGCGCTGATTGTTCTCCCGTCCGGTTCATCCGGCCGTCGGGCGCTGCCGGTCGGATCGCAAGAGTCGAGTCGTCACTCACGAACCGTGAGACATGTCGAACCCCGACGACGCCACCCTCCGCCGCCGACTCCGACTCGGGACCGTCGGACTCGGTGTCGCCGTCGCCGCCCTCTCGGGGGCAGTGCTAACCGACCTCGGCGTGCTCACCGGCACGACTCGCCGAGCGGTCGAGGCGACCGCTTCGGCCTACGGCACCAGCCCCGACGTCGTGTTCGTCACGCTCCACGCACCGCTCCTGTTCGGTGTGGTCACGGGTGCTGTCGGCTCGGTGTACGTGGGTCTCCTGCCGCCGTCTCACGGGGCCGAGAGCGTCCGGGAGGCGCTCATCGCGGCGGTTCGGTTCTACGCCGAGGCGGGCGTCCTCGCCACCGTCGCGGCGCTGGGCGTCCCGCTGGCAGTCGTCACCGGGAGCGGCACCGGCCTCCCGGGAACGCTCGCGCTCGCGTTCGTCGCCGGCCTGCCGCTGGGTGTCCTCGCCCTCTGCGGCGCCGTCGTCGGGACGGTCCTCGAACGACAGCGGGAGTGGCGTGGAGCGACCCTGCTCGGGACCGCCCCGCCCGTCGTCGGTGTCGTCCTCGCGCACGCGGCGCCGACCGGTCCGGTCTGGACCGCCTCCGCCGGGGCGACGTTCACCGCACTCGCACTCGTCGGTGGCGGGTGGTCGGTCCTCGGACCCGACCGGGCGTGAGTCGAGCGACCACCAGGCACGTGCGACGTCTCCGCAGACGGGGGTAGGGACTCGAACAGCCTCCCACTGCCCGTCGAGCGAGCGGTGGTCCCGCCGCTCGCCCGGACGCTGTTCTGGGCGGTAGCGCTGCTCGTCGCGTTCTGCGCGCTCCGGGTCGTCGTCGGACTACTCGGCGCGTGGACCTGAGAGAGTAACTCTCAACCGAGTGAACAGGTAGCTCCACTGGAAACAAAGGGGTTCGAGAACGTGTGTCACCGCGTAGCAGGGGCGAGCGTTTTTTGCCCATCGGGGCGCGAGAGCGGGTGTGGCAGCCTCGAACGGGTCGACGGACGACCACTGGCGGTTCTTCCCGTACGACGAGCCGTACCCGAACCAGGCCGAGGCGATGTCGCGCATCGCCGAGGCACTCGGAGCGGAGCGGAACGTCCTCCTGGAGGGCGCTCCGGGGACCGGCAAGACGCTCTCGGCGCTCGTCCCGGCGCTCGAACATGCCCGGGAGGAGGACAAGACGGTCGTCATCACGACCAACGTCCACCAGCAGATGCGTCAGTTCGTCGCCGACGCACGCGCCATCACCCGGACGGAGCCCATCCGGGCGGTGGTGTTCAAGGGGAAGTCCTCGATGTGTCACATCGACGTAGACTACCGGGAGTGTCAGACCCTCCGCGACACGACCCGTGACCTCGTCGAGAAGCAGGAGGAGGTCGCAGAACTGAAGCGACGCGAACAGGACCTCCTCGACGACCTCAGGGAGGGGAGCGACGGGGCGGCCGACGCGCGGCAGGCCGTGATGGACGAACTCGAGAGCCTCGAGTCGGAGGTCGAGGCGTTCGAGTCGGCCAACGTCTGCGACCACTACCGGGCGAATCTCACCCGCGACACCGGTACGTTCTTCTCGTGGTTGTTCGACGACGTCCGGACGCCGGAGGACGTGTACGACTACGCCGACAGGGAGGGGCTCTGCGGGTACGAACTGCTGAAGGAGGGGATGGAGGGCGTCGACCTGGTGGTGTGTAACTACCACCACCTGCTGGACCCGCTGATCCGCGAGCAGTTCTTCCGGTGGCTGGGCCGCGACCCCGAGGACGTCATCACGGTGTTCGACGAGGCACACAACGTCGAGAGCGCGGCCCGCGACCACGCGACGCGCACGCTGACGGAGAACACGCTGGCGTCGGCGTTGTCGGAACTCGAAGAGGTCGACGACTCGCGGGCCGACGCCGCCGAGAACGTCCTCGGGGCCTTCCACGACGCGCTCCGTGAGACGTACGACGACGCGCTGGCGTTCGGCGAGCGCGAACAGGTCGGCGAGAACTGGTACGACCTCTCCATCTCGAACCCCGACCGGCGCGACGACCTCACCATGGCCTTCCTCGACCGGTACGAGGGACCCGGCATCTCGACGGAGGTCGAACTGGCGCTCCAGCTGGGGAAACATCTGGACGAGGAGTACGAGGAGCAGTACAAACGCGGGGAGACCACCTCGCGGAAGGAGTGTCAGACGCTGGGCGCGGCGGCGTTCGTCGACGCGTGGATGGACGAGGGGAGTGACCTCGGCCAGCACCCGATGTGTTCGGTCCGACGCGACAGCGGGACGGACGACCTGTACGGCCGCGCGGAACTGTACACGTGCATCCCGCGGGCGGTGACGCGAGAACTGTTCGACGAGGTGTCGGCGACGGTGCTGATGAGCGCGACGCTCCGCCCCTTCGACGTGACCCGGGACGTCCTCGGCCTCGAGGACCCGGAGACGATGGCGTACGGTCTCGCCTACCCCGAGGAGAACCGCCGGACGCTCGCCGTCGACGTGCCGCCGCTGTTCAGTTCGGAACGCAACGACCCCGAGACGCAGGCGCTCGTGGCGGACACCCTGCGGGACGTCCTCCGGTTCACGCCGGGGAACACGCTCTGTTTCTTCCCCTCCTACGCCGAGGCGGAGCGGTACTACGAGCGGTTGCGGGGGGAGGGCGTCGAGACGGACCTGTGGCTCGACGGCTCCGACGTCGACACTGAGGCGACCCGGCGGACGTTCGTCGCCAGCGACGACGGGGCACTCTTCACCTCGCTGTGGGGGACGCTCAGCGAGGGTGTGAGCTTCGACGGGGACGACGCACGGACCGTCGCCGTCGTCGGCGTCCCCTACCCGCACCTCTCGGAGCGGATGGAGGCGGTCCAGGACGCGTACGGCCGGGCCTACCCGGGGAGCGAGGCGGGGTGGCGCTACGGCGTGGAGATACCCACCATCCGCAAGACACGACAGGCGCTCGGACGGGTCATCCGCTCGCCCGACGACTTCGGGGTCCGTCTCCTGCTCGACCGGCGATACACGCGTGAGAGCCGCGACATGGGTCGGTACGGCGTCCGTGGCTCGTTCCCCACCGAAGAGCGAACCGAGTTCGTCGACGTCGCCCCGGAGAAGGCGAAATTCGCGATGCTGAACTTCTTCACTGACCACGACGCGTACGTTGGCGAGCCACCACGGCCGTGAGTCTCCCCATCGGACCGGTCAGGGCGGATTCGGCGCCACAGGCGAGACGCACAGACGCGACCCGACACCGTCGGACGCCGACGGTGTCCGTGGCGTCGAGACGGCTAAGTCGTCTCTTCTCACCCCAGGATACTCGCGCCGAACGGTTCATGTCTCTCCAGCCGAAGAACCGACAATGAGCACGGAGCCACCGGGTCCGAAGGGGGTACCGGTCATCGGCAACAGCGGGCAGTACGCGAAGGACCCGTTCGAGTTCATTACGGCGGTCGAGGCGGCGTACGGCGACATCGCGCACTTCGAACTCGGTCCCATCGACACGTACATGATCACGAACCCCGCCGACATCGAGCGGGTGCTCGTGACCGACGACGCGAAGTATCGAAAGCCGAAGTTCCAGGACGACGCCATCGGTGACCTGCTCGGGGAGGGGCTGCTCATGAGCGAGGGCGAGACCTGGCGGAAACAGCGCGAACTCGCCCAGCCCTCGTTCCTGATGTCGCGGCTCTCGTCGCTGTCGGACCTGATGGTCGACTACACGGAGGAGATGCTCGCCGACTGGGAAGCGGGAGAAGTGGTGAACGTCCACCTCGAGATGGCCCGGCTGACGGTGAAGATTATCGTCGAGGCGATGTTCGGGGCGACCATCGACGACGAACGGGTCAGGGTGGTCCAGGAGAACCTCGAACCGCTCGGCTCGCGCTTCGAGCCGAACCCGTTCCGCTTCGCGATTCCGGACTGGGCGCCCACCCGCGAGAACCGCGAGTACCGGAAGGCGCTGTCGACCATCGAGGAAGTCGTCTGGGACCTCATCGACGAACGGGAGGGGACGCAGTACGGCGACGGCGAGGAGGAGCCGATGGACCTCCTCTCGGTCCTCCTGCGCGCCCGTGACCGGGGCGAACAGACCGACGAGAACCTCCGCGACGAGATGGTGACGATGCTGCTGGCGGGCCACGACACGACGGCGCTCACCCTCACGTACACCTGGTACCTGCTCTCGCAGCATCGCGACGTAGAAGAACGGGTCCACGCGGAACTCGACAGCCTCCTCGACGGGGAGCGGCCGACGTTCGGCGACGTCCGGGCGATGGAGTACACCGAGGCCGTCCTGAACGAGGCGATGCGGCTCTACCCGCCGGTGTACACCATCTTCCGCGAGCCACAGGTGGACGTGCGGCTGAGTGGATACCGCGTCCCAGAGGGGAGCGCGGTCATGCTCTCGCAGTGGGCCGTCCACCGGTCGCCGCGCTACTGGGACGCGCCGCTCACGTTCGACCCCGACCGCTGGCTGGACGAACGGGCCGACGAACGACACCGGTTCGCGTACTTCCCGTTCGGTGCCGGTCCCCGGTTCTGCATCGGTAAACAGCTCTCGATGCTCGAGGCACGGCTCATCCTAGGAACCGTCTGCCAGGAGTACCGCCTTGAGTATCTGCGGGACGAACCGTTCGACCTCCGCGGGTCGCTGACGATGCACCCCCGCCAGCCGATGGAGATGCGGGTGGTCGAACGGGAGCGAGAACGGGAACGGTAGCGCCCGGGCCGTCCGCTCTCGACCCACCGTCGCGATCCGGTTCGCCGCGCTCGTCGTCTGGGCCGTCGCCACCTACGTGGTCTGGCGGTTCGTCGGCTTCTAACCCGGTAGCGACAGCCGTGCGGCCGGTTCTCGCGCCCGGGAGTCGTAGACAGCGAGTTCGGAGACGGTCCACGTGACGGGGTCGACACGCGCCGAGAGGTCGGCGAGCGCGTCGGCGTCGAACGTCCCGCCGCGTCCGAGTGTAACGTGGGGGACGTAGCCGTCGCCCTCCAGCCCCTCGATGGCCCCGAACGCGTCGACGAGTCGTTCGTGGAGTTCGCGGAGGCCCGGGCTCTCCACCGCGAGGTAGACGACCGGTCCCGGACCCCGCGGAGGGTTCTCGAAGACGTCGACGCGGGCCACCCGTATCTCGAACGTCGGCTGGTCCCGGAGGACCGTCCGGAGTCGCTCTCTGAGTCGAGGGAGCACCACGTACCGCTCCTCGTCCCGGTCCTCGAACCGTTTGACGACGAGGGAGTGCCTGTCGCGGAACCGGGTGACGCCCGCGCCGGCGAGCGCGGGGCGGAGGCTCGCGGCCTCGCGCGAGACGGTGCCGGGAACCGGAGCGTTGAGACTGAACACGCTCGACACTGGTCGGGGAGTCGCTTCAGTGTCCCGGCGAGCGTCGCCCACCGGCGGCGGGAGTCAGAGGTAGTCGAGGAACCAGAGGACGATGACGGCGACGACGACCACCCCGAGGAGCGGGCGGAGCGGGCCGAGGAGGGCGGTGAACAGGCCGACGACTTCCCCCACGATTTCGAGGGCGAGCCAGACCACCACAAGCACGAGGACGAGTTTCAGCAGGTCTTCGACGTCGATAGAGGCGCGTGCGGTCATCGGTCGGCAGGAGGGAGGAAGGGGATGAGAGTCTTGTGTCTCGCGTCGCGCGTCCAGCTCCCCTCTCGCCGTATCCGTCGCCTCCGGTCACGTCAACCCTTATCACGACCAGGCCCCTAGTTGAGGTATGAGCTTCTTCCGCTGGCTCGGCCGGACGGTCGGCCGACTCAC